>CAZUUP010000640.1:0-3429 GCA_964623105.1 uncultured Akkermansia sp. | reverse complement strand
ACACGCCCTTCAACCTCGACACCGTCGAGAAGGAACAGTCGCGGGCCATGGCGCGCAATTGGGGCTTTGCGCTGGTCGGCGGCAACTTCATGCGCGTGAACCGGGCCGAGATGGGCCCCGCATTTGTCGCCGGCCTCGCGGACCTTGCCACCCGCAGCGGACACGCCGAACTCGCCCACGTCCCGCTCCTCTTCTCCAGCATGTCCGCCGGCACCGGCATGTGCCTCGCGCTCACCGAGCACCTGCCCGGGCGCACCCTCGCCTGTGGCCTCGTCGCCCTCGAAGTCGGGCCCGAGACCCCCGCCGTCCGCGACGTGCCGATGCTCACCATCTTCGGCTCGAAGGACGGCCGGCAATTGCCACAGCTCGAAGCCCTGCTGCCCAAGCGCCGCGCGGAACTGGATGCGAGTTGGGCCATCGCCGTGCAATGGGGCCGCGGCCACGAATGGGGCCAGGCCAACAATCTCCTCTGGCCGTTCTTCGACGAAATCATCCGCCAGCGCATCCCCGCCGGCGCCACGACCGCCAGTGGCCCCGTGCCACTTGGCCGCTACGAACCCGCGCGCGTCTGGCTCGCCGACCCCGCCACGTGGAAAAACCGCCTGCCCACCATCGCCGCCGCCAAGAACTACCCCGCAGACAAGGCCGCCGCCTGCTGGCTGCCCGGTGAGGACGTGGCCCGCGTCTGGCAAGCCTTCGTCGTGGACAAACCCCTCGTGCAAATCATCGCCCCAGCCTCGCAAGGCGACAAAAAGCCCCTCGCCCTCTTCGCGCCCGGCCAGCAGTTCGCAGTTCACATCCAGGTCAACCCCGCCTTCCCCGCGCAAAGAATTCTCCTCTTTGACCGCGCCACCCGCCTCGGCGAAGCCCCCGTCGCGTCCGGCAAAGCGGAACTTCTCATCGGCCCCCTCGCCCCCGGCTTTCACACCCTCATCGCCCACGCCGTCAACGCAGACGGGGTGATCGAACTCTCCCGACCTGCGACCATCTTGGTTCAATCGCCAGCCACCAGCACAACGTCAACCACCCCGAAATAATGCCCGCTCCCAGCCCCAACCGTAGCCGCCGACGTGGGGAGGCGGATCGTTCGGCCTGCCATCCTCCGCTCGTCCGCCTCCTCACGTCGGCGGCTACCGCGTTCTGGTTGATCTACGCGACCCTCGCCTTCTCCACCTTCGCTTCCGCCGCGCCCGCCGCCTCCCCAATCGCCCTCGACCAAGCCCTCCGCCCCTTCCTCGCCGACCATTGCGTGAGGTGCCACGGCCCCGAAAAGCAGAAGGGTGAGGTCCGGCTCGATACGCTCGATCCCTCCAGCGACTCCGCCCAAAACCGGGAACTTCTCACGCTTGTCCGCGACCAGATGCGCGATGGACTCATGCCGCCGAAGAAGGAAAAGCAGCCCGACTCAGCCCTCGCCCTCCGCATCGTATCCGCCCTCACGCAAGCCCTCCCCAAGCCCCAGACCGCCGAGCAGTTCGCCAGCGACCAGTTGCCAAACAAGGGCAACCTCGTTCCCCACGACCTCCTCTTCGGCCAGCCCGGAGGCGACGTGACGCCTCCCGCCGCGCGGCTGTGGCGCTTGAATTCCGACTCCTACCTTGGCCTCGTCAGCACCGTTTCCCGCGCCCGCACGGAGGGCCTGGTCAAGCCCTTCACCCTCATCCCCGAGCGCGGCCTGAAAGACTACGCCGCGCTCTACTCGATGGACGAGCCGACCACGGAAATCCTCCTGCGCAACGCCGCCGCCATCGTCGAGCGCCAGACCGCGCACGAACTCAAGGACGGCAAACCCAGCGGCAAGCAGGACACCGTGCGCGAGTTCGTCGCACTGATGAACCCCGCCACCCTCCCCACGCCCGCGCAAATCGCCGCCGTCGTGAAACAGCAGTTCACCCTCGCCATCGGGCGCGTGCCCGGTCCCGACGAACTTGCCCGCTACCAGTCGCTCTACGAAAAAATCGCCCGTGAGGGCGACTCCCCCGCCGCCGTGAAAACGGTGCTCCAGGCCGTTCTCCTGCGCGCCGATGCCATCTTCCGCTCCGAACTCGGCGGCCAGCCCGACGAGCGCGGCCGTGCGCTGCTCACCCCCGCCGAACTGGCCGCCGCCCTCAGCCTCGCGCTGGGCAACAAGCGCCTCGAACCCTTCACCACCGCCGCCGCCCGGGGCGAACTCGCGACCAAGGAACAAATCGCCGCCCGCCTTCAGACCGTTCTCGCCCACCCCGACCAGCGCCTCGACACCTCGCGGTTGCTCGGCTTCTTCCAGCAGTATTTCGAGTATCACCGCGCGCCGGACATCTTCAAGGAGGCCCGGTTTCCCTTCGCCGAACAGGCCAACGAATGGGCGCTCCGCCGCGGTTCCTGGCCCAAGGGCGACGAATCCAAGCATGGCTCCATCCACCACCCCGCCAACCTCGTGGCGGACACCGACCGTCTCGTGCAGCGCATTCTCGACGAGGACAAGGATGTGCTGCGCCAGTTGCTCACGACCGACTTCACCTTCGTGAACCTGCGCCTCAAGGAGGACAAAAAGACCCGGCAAAAAAATGTTCCGGTTCCCGCATCCGAGGTGAACGACCGCGGCATCATCGGCCCCCACTACGTTTACGGCTTCAGCCAGTGGCCCGCCGAGCAGCCCGTCAAAGCCCCCGCCGACCAACCGCGCCTGGGCATCCTCATGCAGCCCGCGTGGCTCACCGCGCACTCGACCAATTTCGAGAACGACCCCGTCCGCCGCGGCCGCTGGATACGCGAACGCCTCCTCGGCCAGACCGTGCCCGACCTGCCCATCGGGGTCGTCGCCCAAGTCCCCGACGAACCCCACCGTTCCTTCCGCGACCGCCTGGGAGTCACCCGCGAAGCCAAATGCTGGAAATGCCACCAATGGATGGACGACTTGGGCCTGCCCTTCGAGCAGTTCAACCACTACGGCGTTTATCAAAAGGCCGAACTCGTCGTGGACGCCGACGCCACCGCGAGGAACGTGGACAAGAAGGGCCAGCCCATCAGCAAAGTCTTCACCACCCTCCCCCTCGACACCACCGGCGAAATCGCCCACACCGGCGACCCCAAGCTCGACGGTCCCGTCAAAGACCCCTACGAACTCGTCCGCCGCCTCGCCGCCTCCGAACGCGTGCGCCAGGTCTTCGTGCGCCACGCCTTCCGCTACTTCATGGGCCGCAACGAATCCCTCTCCGACGCGCGCACCTTGCAGGAAGCCGACCGCGCCTACGTCAACAGCGGCGGCAGCTTCAAAACCCTCGTCATCTCCCTGCTCACGTCGGACTCTTTCCTCTACCGCTCGTCCGCAGCCGCGACAGCCCAAAGCCAATGACTCACAAAATGATGGGGACAAAATAATGGAACATAGAAATGTCACACCTCCCCTCCTCATCATTTTGTACCCATCATTTTGTAAAAATAATTGTG
>CAZUUP010000639.1:0-3432 GCA_964623105.1 uncultured Akkermansia sp. | reverse complement strand
ACAGTGAACGTGGGCG
Source organism: uncultured Akkermansia sp. (assembly GCA_964623105.1). Taxonomy (GTDB): domain Bacteria; phylum Verrucomicrobiota; class Verrucomicrobiia; order Limisphaerales; family BJHT01; genus BJHT01. The sequence goes on along the minus strand of CAZUUP010000639.1, from coordinate 3,416 downwards.
GAGCGGCGACTGTCGTGGGTTCGGGGGCCGGGTTCTTGGGAGCGGGTGGGACAACTTCGGCGGGCGCGGGGGGCGGGGTTGGCTTCGGAGTTGTGGTGGCGACGAGGGAGTCGGGTGTCGTTGGGGGAGCCGGGGTGGGGGTGGATGGGGACTTGGAGAGCAGGTTGCTGGCGACGAAGACGGAGGCGCTGGCCGGGGCTTCGATTTCCATCCAGTCGCCGACGGTGCGGAGTTCTTTGACGACCACTCCCTTGTTAAGGCGGGCGAGGATGCTGAAGTTTTCGCCGGGGCCGGAGCGGACGTTGAGGCGGTTGGAGGTGATCGCCTTGGTGTTGGGGTCGATGAATCCGGCGTGAATCCAGACGGGGGTGTTGGCGGGCAATTGGACGCGGGCCCATTTGGTCGCGGCGCCGGTTTTGGTGTCCGGAACGGCGATTTCCTCGAGAATCTTGACGGTTTCGCCCTTGTTGAATTGCACCACGACCTCGCTGTTGAGGGAGGCCTGGCCGCGGGCGTTGACGCGACTGCCTTTGACGGTGGCAATTTCTTCGGCATGGGTGGGGAGGGTGCCGAGGATGCCCGCGATTGCTGCAAAAAAGCTCAGCCGCTGCATGGGTTTCATAGTGGGTAAGATTAGGGATTTGCGCTGGGTGCTGTCAAACACTCGCCGGGGTGGTTGCCGCCGGGAAGCGGGAAGGGGTGGGTATCCGATTGACTCCCGCCCGCTGAAACGTCGCCGCAAGGCCCCGGGGGCACGACCACCCTGATCCGTGCTGGCGCCGGTTTTCGTCACGCACGAACCACCGGGCCGCGGATTTCGCCATCAGCCAATGTCTCCTCCTCCGAACCGCCCCGCGAACCGTCGGGGTGCGCAGTGTGCAAGCCAGCCGCAGCGGGCCCGGGGCCCTTTTACGCGTCGGGCTTGGTCTTTCGGAGGTTGGTGACGCGGTCGCCTTCCTTCCATTGTCCGCGCCGTTTCAACACGGCGACGCGTTCGAAGCGCTTGAGGACGTTGCGTTTGGTGGCGAGACCGCTGGTTCCGCGGAGACTGCGATGTTGCGACATAAAATTGGGTTAGCTAATGGTCTTCTCGTCCCGGCGCGCCAAGACGGACGGGCTTTGTAACATGTGCCGGGGCGAATGCAAAAGGGAATTTCTGGGCGGCTCGGGTGGTCGTCGGCCCGGGAGGTGCAGCTTGGCGGGCCGGTTGGTGGGTGGCGGGGGAGGGCAGGACCTGCGTTGCGGATTCCACGCGCAAGCCGGGGGCGGGACTGGACGAACAGCGGCGGGTGCGTTAGGAACTGGGCGTGATCATCAAGAAAATATTCCTGGGCCTCGCGTTGGCGGGGGGCGGTTTGCTGGTCGGTTTGGCGGCGGTTCCGAGCGGAATGGCAGCCGAAAAGGCGAAGGTGGTGGTTCAGCACGTGGATGCCGCGGGCGGCGAAAAGTTGCTGGCGGAGAAAAAGGACGTGGTCGTGTTGGATATCCGAACGCCGAAAGAATTTGCCGCCGGGCGCATTCCGAAGGCGGTGAACGTGGATTTTTACGCGGCGGATTTCGAGAAGAAGCTGGGGCAACTGGAACGCGGCAAGACATATCTGGTGCATTGCGCTTCGGGCGGGCGGAGCGGCCGTTCGCTGGATGTTTTCAAGAAGCTGGAGTTTCCGTCGGTGTACCATCTGGACGGTGGCTTCAACGCATGGCAACGCGCGGGCAAAGCGGTCGAGCGTTGAGCGGGGGGGCGCGGGCCGAACACCAAAGTTAACGGCCTGATTCCGGGATTTCAGGCGGTGCTGGAGGATGTCGGCGCGGCGGCGGCGCGGCGGACCAGTTCCTCGAGTGTGGTGGGTGCCGCGACGGCCATTTCGGCCTGTTGAATGCGGTTGAATTCCGCGGTGACGGGCGCGCGCTCGGGGCCGTCGGCGGTGCTGGGGAGGGTGCTGCTGCCGGTGCGGAGCGCCTGGATGATTTCGTGGCAGTTGATGTTTCCAAGGGGGCGGGCCGGCAGGTAGGCCTTTTCCGTGCCGGCGGTTTCGCGGAGCAGTTGCGCGTTGACGAGCGCCGCGATGATCTTGCTGGTAAGCTGGGAGGGCACGGCGAGCTGCCGGGCGATCTGCGAACCGGTGGGGGCCTTGAGCCCGCGCTGGAAATTCAATCCCACCATCGTCATCAAACGCAGGCCGATGAATTCGCGGCCGGTCTCGCTGACCTGGGATACGACGCGTTCTTGCAGGCAGGCATGGCGGTTTTGGAAGACGTAGGCGACCTGCGCGCCGAAGAGGAGGATGGACCAGGAAAGATACAGGCCGACCATGACGACCGGCACCATGCCCAGACTGCCGTAGATTTTTTCCTGCGTCACCACGCGCGACACGTAAACGACGCTGAGAAGGTTGTTGATCTGCCACAGGGTGCCGCCGACAACCCCGCCGGCCAGCGCCGCCCGCCAGTCCACGCGGGTATTGGGCATCAACATGTAAAACACGGTGAAGGCGCCCCCCATGATGACGAAGGGCAGGAACTCGAAGGCGAACATCAGCGCGCGACCGGCGCCCAACGGCAGGGCGGCAACAGTCTCCCGGGTGGTGGTCAGGAACTGGCCGCTGGTCAGCGCCAACGCGGACATCAGCAGCAGGGGCCCAAGGGTCAGCGCCGCCCAGTATTGCACGACGCGCGCGAACCAGCTTCGCCCGCGCGTCACGCCCCAGATGTCGTTGAAGGTGTCCTCGACCCGCGACAGCATGCCGATCGCCATGAACAGCAGCACCACCATGCCGGTGGCTCCCAACGTGCCGCTCCGGACCTTGCCGACGTACTCGTGGATGCGCTCAACCGTCTCGCGGCGTGCGGTCCGGGCCTTCTCCTCCTCGGCGGTGACCGGTGCGTTGTCAGGTTTTTCGGCGCCAAAATCGGCCAGCGTCGTCTGGGCGGTGACGGTGTTGACGAGCATTTCGATCAACTGCCGGCTTCGCTCCTCGCCGTCCTTTTTGAGCAGGCTGACGGCGACGCTGGCAATGACCGCCAGCATGGGAACCAGGGCCAGCAGGCTGACGTAGGCCAGGGCGGACGCGCGAACGGGGCAGCGGTTGCGGACGAAACTGACGCAAACGGTCACCCAGAAATGAAGGAACCGTTGGGCGCGGGTCAGCGGATTCTCCTGATCGACAAACGCCAGCCAGCGTTCCATTGGCGACCGGGGTGCCTCGTCGCCGACAGGGTTGTCGGCTTGGGAAGTGGTCTCGCCGGCCATAAGTTCCGGGACAGATTAACAGAGGGCTTTCGTGCGTCAACGACGTGGAACCGGGGGGAGCGGCGCCGGTGCATCCCGAAGTTGTTGGTGAAGGGCAAGGCCGGGCGAGGGGCAGAGGCCCGCAAGGAGCGCGGCATTTATGCCGCTTCAGCGTGCGGCGCGCCGG
>CAZUUP010000638.1:0-3433 GCA_964623105.1 uncultured Akkermansia sp. | reverse complement strand
CGCCACCGACAGCGATCTCCCCGCCCAGACCCTCACCTACGAACTCCTCGCCAAACCCACCGGCGCCACCATCGACGCCAACGGCATCGTCCGCTGGACCCCGTCCACCGCCAGCACCAACTTCTTCCAGACCCGTGTCACCGACAACGGCGTCCCCGCCCGCAGCGCCACCAACAATTTCTACGTCATCGTCACCGAACCGCCACCGCCCGCCGAGAACCACGCCCCCATCCTGCCCCGTCCAACGGTCGTCACAGTCGTCAAGCTCACGGAAATGGTGTTCACCAACTCCGCTACCGACATCGACCTGCCGCCCCAGACCCTCACCTACGAACTCCTCGCCAATCCCACCGCGGCAACCATCGACGCCAATGGCATCGTCCGCTGGACCCCGTCCGCGCTCCAAAGCCCCAGCACGAACCGCTTCCGCGTCAAAGTCACCGACAGCGGCCTCCCCGCCCGCAGCGCCACCAATGTCTTCTACGCCATCGTCACCGAAGGCAACACCGCGCCCCACCTCTTCGGCCCCTCCACGCTCATCCTGTCCAACAACGCCCCCTTCGCCGAATCCTTCCGCGCCACCGACTCCGACGCCCCGGCCAACCAGCTCACCTTCCAGCTCATCTCCGGTCCCGACTGGGTCAGCTTCACCCAGACCGACGCCACCCATGCCCGCCTCGCCGGCACGCCACCGACCGTCACCACCGACACCAGCTTCACCGTCGTCCTTCAGGTCAGCGATGACGGCTCCCCGCCGCTCTCCAGCCGCCTGTCGCTCCGCCTCTACGTTCGCCCCACCGCGCCGCCCTGCGCCGTCGCGCGCCAACTCCCCGTCGGCTACGTCCCCGGCACTTCCCTGACGATCACCCTCCGCGCCAACCCGGGCGATGGCACCACCAGTTTCACCGTTGCCGATGCGCCCCCGGCCGGCTGGACCATCGGCGCCATCAGCGATGCCGGCCAGTTCGACACCCCCAGCGGCACCGTACGCTTTGGTCCCTTCACCGACGCCACCCCGCGCACCCTCACCTATGCCGTCACGCCGCCGCTCACCGAAACCGGCCCCAAGACCTTCGCCGGCATTGTGGCCCGCAACGGCATCTACACCGGCGTCTGCGGCGATGACGTCCTGCCGCCCCTGAACAATCATCCCGCCGACTCCAATCCCGCCGACCTCCGCCTCACCGCCGCGGAAGTCAGCGCCTACGCCGCCGCGTGGAAGACCGGCACCCCCTGGCCCGGCAGCGCGAATCCCATTAACCTCGCGTTCGTTACCCGCGCCGATTACCTCCAGCGCAACGGCGAAACCTACACCCTCAACTCCGCCGCCACCCCGCCCCTGCTCTGGATTCCCACCCCGCGCGCCAGCCTCGCCGCCAGAATCCCCGCCACCACCGGCACCCCCGTCGGCAAAGGCTGCTGGCGATTCCTCCCGCATAAACTTGCCGTCGGCGTCACCGCCACCATCAACCTCGTCGTCAACCCCGCCCCCACCGACGCCTCCTACGCCATCGAGGAAACCCCGCCCCCCGGCTGGACCGTCGCCAACATCAGCCACGACGGCGCCTACGATTCCGCCAGCGGACGCATCCGCTGGGGACTCTTCTCCGACGGCCAGCCCCGCACCCTCACCTACGAACTCACCCCCACCGGCGCCATCGCTCCCTTCACCGGCATCGCCTCCTTCGACGGCAGCACGCTCCCCGTCGCCGGCGCCAGTCAGCCCGAAGTGCTGCCCGCCATCAGCGAAACCGAATTCGCACCCGCCACCCGCCTTCCCTCCGGCGAAATCGTCCTTCCCCTCGCCACCCGCGTCGGCACCGTCACCGTGATCGAAATCTCCGGCGACCTCCGCCTCTGGACTCCGATCTGGACCAACGCCCCGGGTGCTCAAATCTTCCGCGAACTGCCCGTCAACATCCCCGCCGGCCGCTTCTACCGCCTCGTCGAGCAATGACGCCCCTTTTTTCGCGGCTCGTGTGAGCCGTGGACACGGCGGGTCCTGCAAACTGTGCGCCAGGACCCGCCGTGAAAACTCCCGCGGCTCCAGCCACGCCACCGCCTCCGCCCGCCTCGATTTACCCCGTTGTCTCCACCCCGGTTCCCGCGTATCCCTTGGCAATGCAAATCCTCACCGCAGTCTGGCTTGCCTTCGCCACCATTCTCGCCACCGCCACAGTTTCCGCCGCGGACGCCCGTCCCCGCGTCCTTATCCTCGGCGACTCCATCTCCATCGGTTACACCCCCGAAGTCCGCAAACTTCTGCAAGACACCGCCGACGTCCACCGCCCCGCTGAAAACTGCCAGCACACCGCCCACGGACTTCTTCGCCTCAAAGCCTGGCTGGGCACCAATCACTGGGACGTCATTCACTTCAATTGGGGCATCTGGGACACCCACATGCTCGACGCCAAAGGCCAGCTCGTCCGCAATGAATCCGCCGCCACCGGCCCGCTCCGCCTTCGCCACACCCCGGCGCAATATCGCACCAACCTCATCCAAATCCTCGACACACTGACCGCCACCGGCGCCCGCCTCGTCTGGGCCAGCACCACCCCGATCATGTCCCGCTCCGGCCCGCGCTTCGACGACATCAAAGCCCTCAACGCCGTCGCGGCCGAACTCATGCACGCCCGCCGCATCCCCCTCAACGACCTCTACGAATTCACCCTCCCCCACGTCGCCGAATGGCAAACCTCCGACCGCGTGCACTTCAACGCCACCGGGAATCAAAACCTCGGCCGACGCGTCGCCGACCAGATCCGCACCGCCCTCCAGCAGCCAGCCCGAAAATCCCCCTGAGCGCCCTCCGACCGCAGCCCCCGGCCGACACGCCGCAATTTGGCTCCCCCACGCACGCTGATCGACCAAACCAGCCAGCCCGACTTGCCCGCTCCCCGGCGGTTGGCATCGAATCGCAAATAGCTCTCGCTACGCGGGCGACGGAGGAACAGGAGCGCGGACTTTCGCACGGCTCCCCTCCCCCAACCCTGCTACGCCGCAGCGCGCTCGGGATAGCTCTCGTAAATGTGCTCGAAGATGGCGGAGCACTTTTGCTCGTAGAGGGTCGTGTCGTAGGCACGGGGCAGGCCGGTGTCGAGCATGTCCTCGATGGCCAGCCTGAGTTGCGAGCGGGCGGTGGACTTCTGCCGCCAGTTGAGGACGAGCAGTTGCTTGAGCCGCTCCAACAGCACACGGGCCACCTTCTTGACCTCGGCGCGCTCGTCGGCGCTCAACTCCGGTGCGGGGCGGGTGAGGATGTCGAAGATGACCAATTCTTCCTCGGTCATGTTCTCGCGGACGTGGCGTTGCTCCTCTTCGTTCAGATTGCGCGTGAAATTCAGCAATGCCTCGAACAATTCCCCGATGCTCTGGCTGCCCTGGTTATAGCTTTCGATCAATTCCTCAAACTTCTCGGCGAAATCGGCGCGGG
>CAZUUP010000637.1:0-3444 GCA_964623105.1 uncultured Akkermansia sp. | reverse complement strand
TTTCCGCCACGCCCAGACCTTCAATCCGTGGGAATCCAAACTGCCGACCGCCTGATACCGGGCGATCGCGTTCGATACCCGCCACCGCAATCCTGCCGGAAATGCAGCCCCGCGTCGCCGCGTGGCAGGCCGGCGCCATCAGCCGCGACACCCTCCTCCACAACCTCCGCACCGGCGAAATCCTCCCGCCCGCTCGGACGAATGAGCAGGAGATGGAATCGATTCAGCAGGAAGGTCCGCTGCCGAATCTCCCTCTGCAATTGAGCAAGCCGTAGGCGGCAGTCGCTGAGCCGGTTTATCCTCGCTTTGACCTGCTGGGGCGCCTAAAAAACACCATTGCTATCAAACCTTTCAGGGAGAAAGTCCTGAATTATGAAGTCTTCACCTTTTAAGCGCCACCTGTCTCCGCTATTGGCAATTGGTATTGCGCTTGCATCCATGCTCGTTCCGCTTGGCGCTCATCCGTGGCGCACCACCGCGGGTCTGCTTTCGATGTTGAAGGCGGTCGGGATAGTTCCCGACAACCCGCTCACAAGTCTCGGGGCGAATCAGCAGTCTTTCATCCTGCCTGACAATCCTCCGGTCATTTCCAGCCAGCCGCAAAATCAACTCTTGATCCCCGGTAATGATGTCACCTTCAGCGTCAGTGCGGGTGGGAGCGCCCCGTTGAGCTACCAGTGGCGCAAGGATAACGTGAACATTGACGGAGCCACGGCCAGTTCCTACACCCGTCCCAACGTCCAGGCCATTGATGAGGGCAATTATTCGGTCGTCATTTCCAATGCGGTGGGCAGTGCGACCAGTGACGATGCGCTCCTCGCCTTTATCATTGCCCCGACCATCACCGTGCAGCCGCAAAGCCAGACTGTCGGCGCGGGTGAAAACGTCACCTTGACCGTGACCGCCACTGGAGCCAAGCCGTTGACCTATCAGTGGGAGCGCCGACGTGGTGGTGGAACCGGCCCTTTTGACCTGATCTCCTGGTTCGGGTCAGGTCTCTGGACGAACAGTTCGTTGCCACTCAACAACGTTCAGGGTTCGGAGATTTTTCGTGTCAGGGTCAACAATGCCTATGGTTCAGCGGTCAGTGGCAGTGCAGTCGTTACGGTTAATACTGCCATTCCTCCTGCCATTACCAGCCAACCGCAAAGCCAGACTGTCCTTGCTGGCAGAAATGCTATCTTCAGCGTCACTGCCACCGGAACCGCCCCGCTGACCTACCAATGGCGCAGGGACACCGTTAACATCGACGGAGCCACGGCCAGCGCCTATACGCGAACCAACGCCCAGGCAATCGACGAGGGCAGCTACTCGGTGGTTGTTTCCAACGCGGTGGGCAGTGCGACCAGCACCAATGCTCTCCTGGCCGTTATCCCCGAGCGGGTCTTAAGAATCACCTCCCCAAATCTCCAACCCGCGGGACGGTTGCATTTCGACGTAAGCGGCCCGGTTGGCAGCAACTTTTTCCTGCAAATATCGACCAACCTGATCCAATGGACACCAGTCCATTACGACACTCTGCTGACTGAAACCAATGGCATTCTCGACAACTATTGGATCGCCTTGCCGCGGCATTTCTATCGCGTGGTCCTGGGCGAGAGCACGATCTCGGTTCCGCCCCTGTCGAATATCACGGCTGGTTCGTTTTCACTGTTGCAACTTCCGGTCACCGGCGTGGACACGAACGCCAACCTCTCGGTGCGCTTTTTATCTACCAACGGCTTCTTGGTGGAGTTGCCCGTGTTGACCCTCTCTTCCAATGGAATCACGGTCCCGATGCCGGTCTTGCCATCGACGGGCAATCTGGCTTCCCCCTTGCAATGGCAAATCGTGCAGCAAACGGCGACTTCCTCGGTTGTATCTCGAACCTTTTCCAATCTTCAACTCCCGCCACCGCCCGTGCTGGCGACGGCTCCGGGCGTCGTCACTTTGAGCCTGCTCAGGGCCATCTTGAGGTTGACTACCAACAACCTCGCAGCGCTCACCAATACGGCTTTGGACACCGTCGAAGTCCGACAGAAAATCTCGAATCAGATGCTCCTTCTCTCCAATCTGGTCGCTGACCTTGGCGCGGTGGTCAACGATCCCGTTCAAACCTTGTCGCTTGGCTCTCTGGAGGGAAACCCGATCATAATTCGTCAGCCGGATTTGGTGATGGTTGATCGGCTGATTATTTCCGCCGTCGAGGCCTGGGGCGCAGTCGAGCCATCTTCGACCCCGCTGCGGGCACGGTTGGGCACGGCGGACAAACCTTATCAAACTGCGGCGACTGCGACCGCCGATGCCGCCCGTCGCGGTGATGACGCCGAGCTTCAGCTTCAACTCGACCAACTGCTGGCACCGCATGGCTCCGGCCTCGACCCGTTACGCGGTGCAACCCTGGTCTTCGCTGGAGGCGCTGCGGTCGCCGTCGCCGCGCTCGGCTACTTGACGTTGACCGGGGCGCTCACCCTCGCCGCGTTGCCAGTGGCAATTGCCGCCGGCATCCTCGGTGCGTTTGCCATTTGCTTAGACAGCGCCAGCGAGCAGCACATCCTGCAATACGAACTGAGTCAGGCAACGGACGCTGCCCGGCAAATGACCCGGGCGATTCATCGGGAATACGATGCTTTTGTCGCCCCCGTTCTCGCTCCGTTGGTGGTCAAGGCGGCGGGGCGCTTGGCCGATGTCCTCCGCAGTGCCAGTGACCTCCGTCAATCCGTAAACAGAGCCCCCACCTTGCTTCTGCCGCGGTGTGACAGTTGTTTTTCAAGCTGGACGGCTGCCGACGCGCGAAGTTTTGCGCAATACGATCTTCAAGTTGCAGGCTGTGGCCCTTCGGACATCCAATGTGTCAACGCAGCGCTGGCAGCATTGTTTGCAAGCCTCGACGCGAATAGTGCGGCTTACGCCGCTTGTGTGGCAAATTGCAGACCCTAGCCTGGGTTCTCAAGGAATGCGGTTTACCTGACCGGATCGCTGTTTCGGCTTTGCGCCAAACGAGTGACTCGGAAATTGCACCAGGGAAAAACCCTCGCGTCCCAACCCCGGTCAAAATGCCTATTTCACGACCCTTCTCAAACTTTCGTCATAACTGCATTCCGACCAATAAAATCAATGGGTTTTAGCGTTCTCGGCCTTGACGACTCGCCAACTTCATACGTTTATGGACGCACGCTCTGCGGAGCGTTGCCACCATGCCACTGAAATTCAAATACGCCGCCAAGGACGAAGTTCCGGCCGAACACCTGGCTCTCTATGTCGAACGCGACGGCGCGTTTGTGCTCGACGCCGAGGGCGCGGTGGAGAAGTCCAAGGTGGACGAGTTCCGCACCAATAACGTCGCGCTCAAGCGCCAACTCGACAGCCTCACCGCGAGGTATGAAGGGATTGATCCCGACGCGGTGAAGCAGTTGCTCGCCGAGAAGGCGAAGCTCGAAGAGCAGCAGCTCGTGAAAGCCGGCG
>CAZUUP010000636.1:0-3454 GCA_964623105.1 uncultured Akkermansia sp. | reverse complement strand
TCGAGTTCAAGCTGCTGCTCGACCGCCTCATCCGCGAGCAGAAGGAGCGGCTCACCGTGCTGTTCAACTCCTTCGTCTGCGGCGTGCAGAGCAACGGCGGGCGCATCCGCACCGTACAAATCGCCAATAAGGACGGCCTCGTGAACGTCGAGGCGACCACGGTGATTGACTGCACGGGCGATGCGGATGTCGCGGCTTGGGCGGGCGCGCCGTTCGAGCAGAACGCCGAGGTGCAACCGCTCACGCTGCACTTCCGCATCGGGAACGTGAAACGAGTCGGCAACCTCAGCCAGAACTGCCGCGCCGCGCTGGCGAGGGCACAGACCGCCGGCGAGTTGCCCTTCTACTACGGACCCGGCGTGATGTTCCTCTACCACGAGAGCGAAGTTTACATCCACGGCATCCGCGTGCCCGCCAACCCGACCGATGCCGCCGACCTCTCGCGCGCCGAGATGCAGGGGCGGGCCGATGCGTGGGCGATGTTCCAGGCGTGGAAGCGCGAGGTGCCGGGCTTCGAGCAGAGCTACTTCATCGAGGCGTATCCGTGGATTGGCGTGCGCGAGTCGCGCCGGCTCGTGGGCCAATACGTGCTGAACGAAGACGACCTGATGAAGGCCCGCCGCTTCGACGACGCCATCGCCACCGGCTGCTGGTATCTCGACCTGCACCCGAACAAGACCGTCGTCGGCAGCGCAAACGACTTCGACCCGAAGAAAGTTCAGCCCGATCCCTACGACATTCCCTACCGCTCGCTCCTGCCGCAGAAGCTGGAGAACCTGCTGGTCGCCGGCCGCTGCCACTCCGCCACTCGGGGCGCGCACGCTTCCACCCGCGTGACCGTGACCGCGATGGCGATGGGCGAAGCCGCGGGGACGGCGGCGGCGCTGGCGGTGGCCGCGAAGAAGACGCCGCAGGAAGTCGGCGGGGTGAAAGTGCGCGAGGCGCTGGCGGCCCGCGGCGCGGGGCCGTTCACAAACGCATGATGCACGAGATCAATGCCGACCCGGCTTATGCCAGCTTGCTGGCTGACGAATGGATGAAGTAGCTTCCCGCCATGAACCGCTCGCCGTTCCACCGCTTCGCGCCCATGCGGCCGCGCTCCCGACGCGAGTTCCTCTGGCAGAGTGGCGGGGGCCTTGGCGGTCTCGCGCTTGCGAGCCTGCTGAACCGCACTGAAGCATCCGCTGCCCTCGCGCAGGGGGCCGCACGCACCACACCGCACTTCGCGCCGCGGGCCAAACGAGTCGTCCAACTTTTCATGGCCGGGGCCGCGAGTCATATCGACCTCTTTGACTTCAAGCCCGAGTTGGTGAAACGCCACGGCGAACCCAGCGATTTCGGCGAGCATGTCGAAGCCTTTCAAAACGGCCTCGGCCCGTGGAAACGGCCGGTGTGGGACTTCAAGCCCTATGGGCAGTGCGGCAAAATGTTGAGCGACGCCGTCAGCGACCTTGGTCGCGTGGCGGACGAACTGGCCTTCATCCACAACGTCGTCGGCAAAACCGGCGTCCACTCCCAAGCCACGTTCCTGCAGGCCACCGGCTTCAATCTCCCCGGCTTTCCCGGCATGGGCAGCTGGATCAGCTACGGCCTGGGCAGCGAAAACGAAAACCTCCCGACGTTTGTCGTGTTGCCGGACCATCGCGGCCTCGCCAGCAACGGCACGAAGAACTGGGACGCCGCGTTCCTGCCGCAACAGCACAGCGGCACGGTGATCTACCCGGGTACGGAAACGCCCATCGCGGATCTGTTCCCCCACAAGAAAGGCGATTTCGTCACACGCGACAGCGAAGCCGCCGCCCACGGGGTGATGGCGAAGTTGAACCAAGCCCACGCCGCGTCCCGCACGGGCGACGACCGGCTGGAATCGCGCATCCGCAGCTACGAACTCGCTGCCCGGATGCAGCTCGCCGCACCCGCGGCGCTCGACATTTCGAAGGAGCCCGACTACCTGCTGCGCGCCTACGGCATCAATAACTCGCGCAAGGAATGGCCCAAGGAAATCAACGCCGAGGAGGAGGCCGACATCTTCGGGCGCAAGTGCCTGGTCGCCCGCCGCCTGCTGGAGCGCGGCGTCCGCTTCGTGCAGATCTGGAGCGGCAACGACAACGGCTTTCCCCGCCGCAACTGGGATTCGCACGAGGACATCGAGCGCGATCACGGCCCGCTCGCTCGCGGCATGGCGCGCGGCGCACCGGCACTGATTCAAGATCTCAAGCAACGCGGTTTGCTCGACGACACCATTATTCTGTGGACCACCGAGTTCGGCCGGATGCCCAGCACGCAAGGCGGCAAAGGCCGTGACCACAACCCGTTCGTCTTCACCAACTGGCTCTGCGGCGGCGGCATCAAGGCCGGTATCACGCACGGCGAGAGCGACCAGTGGGGCTACAAGCCACTAAACCGCAGCGCACCCACGACGTGCTACGACATCCACGCCACGATGCTGCACCTGCTCGGCATCCAGCACGAGCAACTCACCTTCCGCCACAACGGCATCGACCGCCGGCTCACGGATGTTCACGGCGAGGTGATTAAGGAGATTTTGGCATGAACCGATTGCCGCCTGTCGCATTGCGTCTCGTCAGCTCGCTCGTCGCAATTGCATTGAGTTGTCTTCACGCCAAGGCAGCGGCTCCGGCGTCGTCTGACTGGTGGTCCCTGAAGCCGCTGGTGCGGCCATCGGTTCCGCCCCTCGACAATCCGCAAAGGGCAGTCGCCAATCCCGTGGACGCCTTCATCCGCGCCAAGCTCGCCGAAAAGCAGCTCGCGCCTTCGCCCGAGGCCGAACCGCGCGTGTTGATTCGCCGCCTCTATTTCGACCTGCTCGGCCTGCCGCCGAAGCCGGAGGAGGTTGAGTCGTTCGAACGCGAGTTTTCCCCGGCGCTCCGTCCCTCTGTCCCTCCGTCTGCGACCGCAGATGGAGAGACGGAGAGGCGGAGGGAGCGAGCGTTCGAGGCGCTCGTGGACAAGCTCCTCGCCTCCCCCCACTACGGCGAACGCTGGGCACGCCACTGGCTGGACGTCGTTCACTACGGCGACACCCACGGCTACGACAAGGACAAGCCGCGCCCAAACGCGTGGCCTTATCGCGACTACGTAATCCGCGCGTTCAACGAAGACCGCCCCTACGCCCGTTTTATCCAGGAGCAGATCGCTGGCGACGTCCTTTTCCCCGGCACGCGCGACGGCATCGAGGCGCTGGGCTTCATTGCCGCGGGCCCGTGGGATTTCATCGGCCATGCCGAGGTTCCCGAGAGCAAGATCGACGGCAAGATCGCCCGCCACCTCGATCGCGACGACATGGTGGTGAACACGCTCCAGACCTTCAACAGCCTGACTGTCGGCTGCGCGCAGTGTCACGATCACAAATTCGACCCCATCTCGCAACGGGACTATTACCGGCTGCAAGCCGTGTTCGCGGCGCTGGACCGCGCGGACAAAAAGTATTTCG
>CAZUUP010000635.1:0-3462 GCA_964623105.1 uncultured Akkermansia sp. | reverse complement strand
ACACCAGCGACGTCGGCGCATTCCCGAGCACCCAGATGTAGGCCGTGAACGCGATCAGCGATCCGAACACGATCAGGTAGGCGAGCGCCAGGAGGGAATCGCGCGAGAAGCGCGCCGGATCGACCCCGGCGGGGCCTTTGCGGGATCCGTCGGTCCGAGCACGTCGCGGATTTTGCGGATGGCGTCCGGCCCTTCGTAAATCAGGGCGATGCAGCGCTCGGTGCCGGGCTGCGCGCGCAGGGCGGCGTCACACTCGCCCGGCGTCCGGCCGGACATGAAGCGTACGATGTTCTCGAACTGGTTGTCGCCGTAAACCGGCCCCAAGATCTCACCCAACTGCCGCTCCTCCGCCGCGGGCACCTTGACGCCAAGCTCCTTTTCGAGAATCGCCTTGACCCGGCTGCCGATCACATCGGCCAGCTTCGTGCGCAGCATTTCCCGTACCGGGCCGTAGAAATCCATCGCCTCGGCCACACTCATGCGATGCACCTTGATGCCGACGATGTACAAGCCGGTGCGCGAAAAGAAGTCGATGACATTCCCCGGCCGACCGGTGGGAAAGCGGAAATTATCCGGTTTGATCACCACCAAGGTCCGCTCCGGTTGCACCCCGGGCGGGTAGGCCACCACATTCTCCAAAACCCCTCCGTCGGCCTCGGAATGCCGCGCCCAGAGCTTGAGCTTCACGGCGACTTCATCCGCATTGGGCGCCGCCAGGACCGCCGGCTCGAAATAAGTCACCTTCCCGGATTCATCGCAGACCAAATCCCCAAATGTATCGCGAATGGTTTCGCCCCCGGAACGCTCCGCGCTGATATTCCCAACTACCGAGCGAACCTTGCGCACGGCGTCTTCCCCGCGGAACAGCAGCAGCATGACCCGTCGCCGCCGACCGGTTCCGGCCTCCGGACTGAAGTTCTTGAGGATATAATCCCGGATCAATTCCTGCACCTGCCTGTCCTGGGGATCGTTGGTGGAAATGATCACCTCGGAGTACCGCTTCACCAACTCCAAGCTCGGGGCGAACATGCGCGCCGCCGCCAATTCAAGGCCGGTGCGGCTGATCAAACGCGCCAAGATGCCCCCCGTGCGCGATTTGTGCAGGGAATACGGCGTGACAATGACGTAGGCCAACTGCTCAGGCATGGGAGGGGATCACACCGAAGCCGTCGGGGCGGGAGGAACCTGGGGCACGGCAACAGGCGCAATCGGAGCCGTGACCTTGCCCCCCAAAATCTTGAACATGACCGCGCTGCAAGTCGGGCACTTGCCTTTGATGGCCTTGCGCCCGTTTTTCATCAGTTCCTCAGCCGGCTCGGCGATTTCTCGCTTGGCTTTGCATTTGAAGCAGTAACCTTCGGCCATAAAATTCGGTCCTGAAGCCCTCAGAGCGAAAGCCCACGACCAAGCGCAACTTACGGGTCATTACGTAGTTCCGTCAACTGGCAATCCATGAAAACGGCCTCCAACAAGTCTTCCAAAATGATCGCAACTTTCTGGAAATCAACGCCTTGAGACTCGATTACCCGTCTGATTTCCACCCCCGCTGCCACCGACTCCGACGCAACCCACACCCCACTTCGCCACCGGAACCGGAAATCCGACCGCCTACCCGTCACAGGCGATGACCCGTCAAACGCTCGTAGGCTTCCAGATACTTCGCCCGCGTCTTGGCCACAACATCATCCGGCAGCGCCGGCGCGGGCGGGGTCTTCTTCCAGTCCAAGGTTTCGAGGTAATCGCGCACGAACTGCTTGTCGAAACTCGGCTGCGGCCGCCCGGGACGATACCCATCGACCGGCCAAAACCGCGACGAATCCGGCGTCAACACTTCGTCGATCAAAATCAACTTCCCGTCATGCAGCCCGAACTCAAATTTGGTGTCGGCGATGATGATCCCGCGGTTGCGCGCGTAACCCCGGGCAAACCGGTATAGCTTCAAACTCAGTTCCCGCGCTTCAATCGCCAGTTCGTCCCCCACAATCTCCGCCGCCCGTTCGAAAGAAATATTCTCGTCGTGCCCCGTCTCCGCCTTGGTCGCCGGGGTGAAAATTGGATCCGGAAGTTCGGAACATTCTTGCAACCGCGGCGGGAGCTTGATGCCGCAGACCGTCTGCCGGGTGCGATATTCCTTCCAACCCGACCCCGCAAGATAACCGCGCACAACGCATTCGATTGCGAGCGGCTGCGCCTTTTTCACAATCATGCTCCGGCGGGCAAGCTTGTTCGCAAACGGCTGGAGCTGCGCCGGCAGAGGTTCATTGGGCCCCGCCAGCCGGTGGTTCGGAGCCATGCTCGCCGTCTGGTCAAACCAGAAGTGGGAAATCTGCGTCAACACCTCGCCCTTGCGCGGAATGCCGTTGGGCATGATGCAGTCGAAAGCCGAGATGCGATCGGTGGCCACGAACAGCAACCGATCCCCCAGATCGAACACCTCGCGGACCTTGCCGCTCTTGAGTCGGGGAATCCCGGGAAGCTCGATATTAAGCAATGGCGGTGGAAACATGTGTTCACGAACTGCCGCACCGACGATCACCACAGCAGTCACTTCCTCCATACTCAGGGACATCGCTTGAGCCGTAAACTTAAAAAATCAGCGGATTGCATGGGCAGGCGGCAGTCGCTAGCGTCCCGGCAATGAATTTTTTCGTCACCGGAGGCGCCGGGTTTATCGGCTCCCACGTCTGCGAACAGCTCCTGAACGAAGGCCACGCGGTCTGCGTTTTCGACGACCTGAACAACTTCTATTCGCCCGCCATCAAGCAACGCAACCTCCGCGCCCTCCAGTCCCTTGCCAAGCCGCTCACCTTCATCCACGGCGATCTCACCGACCGCGCCGCGGTTGACGAAGCCTTGGGCAGCGCAAAATTCGACCAGATCATCCATCTCGCCGCCCGCGCCGGCGTTCGCCCCAGCCTGCAGGAACCCGCCCTCTACCAGCGCGTCAATGTCGAAGGCACCGTCAACCTGCTCGAGGCCGCCCGTCTTAACGGCGTCAGCAAAGTCACCATCGCCTCCTCCTCGTCCGTTTACGGCGTCAACGCCAAGGTGCCCTTCACCGAGTCCGACCCGATTTTCTCCGCGATCTCCCCCTATGCCGCCAGCAAACTGGCCGGCGAAGCCCTCGGCCACACCTACCATCACGTTTACGGGATGGACATCGTGATGCTGCGCTTTTTCACGGTATACGGACCCCGCCAACGCCCCGACCTGGCCATCCACAAATTTGCCTCCCTCATCTCCGCCGGCAAACCCATCCCCGTCTTCGGCGATGGCTCCACCGCGCGCGACTACACCTTCGTCACCGACACCGTTGATGGCATCCTCGCCTGTACGCGCGCCCGCTTCGGCTTCCAGATCTTCAACCTCGGCGAATCCCAGACCGTCACGCGCAATCGTCTCATCGAACTGCTCGAAAAATCCCTCGGCCGCCCGGCGATCCTCGACCGCCAACCCCCGCAA
>CAZUUP010000634.1:0-3467 GCA_964623105.1 uncultured Akkermansia sp. | reverse complement strand
GGGGGGGGGGGGGGGGGGGGGGGGGGGGGGGGGGGGGGGGGGGGGGGTTGGGGGGGGGGGGGGGGGGGTTTTTTTGTTGGTGGGGGGGGGGGGGGGGGGGGGGGGGTGGCGCGGGAGGCGGTGCGGATTGCGCGGGATTATGCGGAGCAGGTGCGCCGGGCGGTGGAGGCGGGGGTGGCTTTCAAGGGGGATGCGCTGCGGGCGACGGTGCAGGCGGAGCGGAATCTGATTACGTTGCGGCAAGCGGAGGAACAGCGGGTGGCGGCGGCGGCGCGGCTGGCGCAAACGTTGCACCTGGACGCGACGGTGGCGTGGGCGGGGCGGGATGAGGAGTTGGTGCCGTTGGAACTGGTATCCACGAACGCGGCGCTGGCGGAGTTGGTGGTGCAGGCCGTGGGGCGGCGGCCGGAGTTGTTGCAGCACGGGGCGTTTTTGCGGGCGGCGCGGGCGGGGAAGGACGGGGCGACGTATGGTCCGCTGGTGCCGACGGTGGGGGCGCAGGCGTTCTTGGGTGGCCTGGGCGGGGGCAGGAACGGTTCGGCGCGGGGTTTTGCGGCGACGGAGGATTATTTTTTGGGGCTGACGTGGCGGTTGGGTCCGGGCGGTTTGCTGGACCGGACGCGAATGGCGGCGGGGGAGGCGCGGGTAAAGGTGGCGGAGTTGAGCGCGGCGAAGGCGGAGGATGAAGTGGTGCGGCAGGTGGTGGAGGCGCTTAACCGAATGCGCTCGTTGGCCGATCAAGTGGGAACCGCAAAGCGTGCCCTGGCGACGGCCGAAGAGAGCTTGAAGCTCACCCGTGAGCGCAAAGAGTTTGCCGTCGGGGTGGTGCTGGAGAACATCCAGGCCGAGCAGGAACTGACCCGGGCGCGTCAGGATTACCTTTCGGCAATCGGCGAATTCAACAAGTCGCAATATGGGTTGCTGCGGGCGACAGGGGCATTGAATGTGACGGCGTCGTCGGGTAATTAGTGCGGGTGTGGCGGCCGGGGCATCCGGTTGCGTGGCGGTGGGCGGGTGGTTTGAGCGGGACGTATCGAATGAGCTTCATGGCATCAGGCGGGCGGATATGGCTGGGTTCTTTGGCGTGGTTGTGGGCGGTCGCGTGGGCGACGGCGGCACCGCCGGTGATCGAGGTGGGGCCGGTGGGGCGCGGGTTGGTGCAGGGCGGGTCGTTCACGCTGGACGTGAGTGCGTCGGGAACGGGGCCGCTGGCGTTTCAGTGGTTTCGAAACGGGGTGGCGATCAACGGGGCCACGGGGGTGAGCCTGACGGTGACGAATGCGCAGGGGGATCGGGGACCGAATTACATGGGGCCGAGCACGGCGGTGCTGCCGTTTGTGGAGGCGCGTTCGCCCGGCTATGCGTTGCAGTCGTTATTTTCGGCGGGGGATTCGGTGAACAACAAGCCGGACGGAGTGACGCCGTATCGGTTCGTGGGGATTCCGGACGGGCTTGGGGCGTATGACAATGGGAACGGGACGTTCACGGTGCTGGTGACGCATGAGATCACGGCGGGGAGCGGGTTGCCGCGGCGGCACGGGGTGGACGGGGCGTTTGTCACGCGGTTGGTGCTGGACAAGGCGACGCTGGCCGTGTTGCAGGCGAGCGACCTGATTACGAATGTTTTCCTGTGGAGCCAGGGACAGCAGCGGCATGTGGTGACAACGGGGGCGGGTTTCAGCCGCTTTTGCTCGGCCGATCTGCCGGCGGGGACGGCGTTTTACAATGCGGGCACGGGGTTGGGGACGACCAACAAGCTGTTCCTGTGCGGGGAGGAAGTGGCGCTGGACGGGCGGGCGTTCGCGCACGTGGTGACGGGTGGGTCGGCGGGGAACAGCTATGAGTTGCCGCATTTGGGACGGTTTGCGCATGAGAATGTGGTGGCCAGTCCGTATGCGCAGAACAAGACGGTGGTGGTGACGACGGATGACACCAGCCCGGGCGGCCAGGTGTATGTGTATGTGGGTGCGAAGTCGGCGGCGGGCAGCGAGGTGGAGCGGGCGGGGTTGGTGGGCGGGAGCTTGTATGGCGTGGTGGTGAGCGGTCTGCCGGTGGAGGCGGGGAATACGACGGCGGGGACGCGGACGTTTTCACTTGTGAATCTGGGGGATGTTTCGACGCGGAGCGGTCCGGAACTGGAGACGCTTTCGGTGAACAACAATGTGACGTTGTTCCAGCGGCCGGAGGATGGGGCGTGGGATCCGCGGAATCCGCGGGATTTCTATTTTGTGACGACGGCGTCGTTCGAGGAGGCGAGCCGGTTGTGGCGGCTGCGGTTCACGGACATTGCCAATCCGGAGGCGGGCGGGACGATCGACATGTTGCTGGATGGAAACGAGGGCTACCGGATGCTGGACAACCTGACGTTTGACGCGGATGGCAATCTGCTGCTGCAGGAAGATCCGAGCAACAATGTGCTGAGCGCGCGCATCTGGAAGTATGACGTGAGCAACGACAACCTGCTGGAGGTGGCGCGGCACAAGCCGTCGCTGGTGACGCCGGGGCAGGCGGGTTTTCTCACGCAGGACGAGGAATCCTCGGGGATCATTGATGTCAGCGGGATTCTGGGATATCGGGCGTATCTCTTCACGGTGCAGTTGCACGGGAGCGCGCGGACGCTGCCGGGGTTGCGGGAGGAACTGGTGGATGACGGGCAGTTGCTGCTGCTGCGGGAGACGGATGCGGGAAACTATTATGTGCGGGTGAGCAATGGCGAGGGGGTGGCGGTGAGCGAGAATGCGGCGGTGACGGTGGCGGTGCCGCCGCAGATTGATCCGCGGTTGCAAGCGCGGGGGTTGATCCATCAGGTGGTGTCACCAGGGCGGAGTGCGACGTTTGTTTTCGATGCGGCGGGGGTGGTGGGGACGGGGCCGTTTGCGTATCAGTGGTTGCGGGACAACACGATCATTCCGGGTGCGAACGGGGAATCGCTGACGGTGAACAATGTGAGCGAGATGTTGGCAGGGAACTACAGCGTGCGGGTGACGGGGCCGGGGGGAACGGTGGTTTCGACGCCCGGAAAGCTGGGGACATTGCGGTTTGAGAACCGGTATGCGCCGTATCTGGGCCTGGAATTGACGGGGCCGCGGAACGGGCGATTTCAGTTGCAGCAGGCACCGAATTTGAACGGGACGCCGGCATGGTCGGATCTGGCGGTGGTGACGCTGGCGGGGACGACGGGGACGAGTTTGCTGTATATCGGGGTAGTCCCGCCGGGGACGGGGATGATGGTTTATCGGGCGATTCCGCTGCCGTAGGCGGTGGGGTGGTCGTTAAACGCGGTGTGGAGGGCGGGGGTGGTTCCAGATTTGGCGGATGGTGGTTGGGCTTGGGGGGCGGGAAAATTGGGAGTTGGTGGGTTTGCGGCGGAGCGGTGGGCGGGGGGCGGGGGAGGATGTTAGCGGTTGATTGGGGCGATGAAGTGTTTTGCGTGCGGGGGGCTGGGGATTTGGTTGTCTGGGGTGGGC
>CAZUUP010000633.1:0-3477 GCA_964623105.1 uncultured Akkermansia sp. | reverse complement strand
CGGGCTTTTCGGCCCAAGCTTGTAGGCCGCGTGCCCTCACGCGGCGGTTCTCGAGAGTTTTCAAACACGCTCTGAGAAGACCCGCGAGCGGGACGGACGGGCGGGATCGCTGGAGAAGCGGCGCACCCGCTGCGCGCAGGGCCCAAGGCAATCAGATTCGAACCGCCCGGTCTGGCGTCAAGCGCCCGGGCGGACCGGCTGCTGTCCGCCGGATTGAGCACTCACCCACCGCACGGCGAATTTTATCAACGCCGGCCCGCTCGCAAGTCCCAGCTTGTCCCGGATGTGCAGCCGGTGAGTTTCGACGGTCTTGACGCTCATGCGGAGCTGCTCGCCAATTTCACGCGACGTCATGCCTTCCCCCAGGCATTGGAACACTTCGAACTCGCGATCCGTCAGCTTGCTGGTGGCCGTGTCCGGACGCTGCGGGTTCCGCCCGGCAAAAGCATCTTGTGCGTTCTGGGCCATCGCCTCGCTCATATAGATGTGGCCGGCGAGCACCCGGCGCACGGCCAGCAGAAACTCCCGCCCGCCCGCATGCTTCATCAGATAGCCGCGGGCGCCGGCTTTCAAAACGCGCTCCGCGTAGAGGGATTCGTCGTGCATCGACACCACAAGCACGGCCACCTTCGGGTGCATGGCCCGCATGTCCTTTATGAACTCCAGCCCGTGCCGGCCGGGCATGGTCAGGTCGGTCAGGACCAGGTCGGGGCAGAGCGACTTGATTGATGCCAGCGCCCGCGCTGCGTTGTCCGCCTCGCCGCAGACTTCCAGATCCCGCTCCTGCCGGAGCAATTGCACCATCCCGTGGCGGGTCATCGGATGGTCATCCACAATGAGAATCCGCTTGCGGGCCGGGGCGTCTGGTTTGGCTTTTTTTGCGGTCATTTCTTCTTGGCCGGCGATGGCCGGGCGTTTTCCAGTCGCACGGAGCAGACCACGGAGGTGCCGCCCGCGGGTTTATGCTGCACGACCAGGGAAGCGGAAATCAACCCGGCGCGATACTGCATGAGGCGGAGCCCCATCCCCTTGCCGCGGGCGGGCGTCTTGGGAAAACCCACGCCGTTGTCGTGGACGCCGAGCACCACGCGGTCGCCGCTGGCCCGCAGGCGGATTTCGATCCGCTTCGCCCGTCCGTGCTTGATGGCATTGCCCACGGCTTCCTGGGCGATGCGGTAGAGATGGAACCGGATTTCCGGATCGATGACGGACACCTCCCCGCCGCAGCGCACACGGCAGTCGCTGCGAAACACCTGGCGTGTCCGCAGGGCGAGCCCCTCCAGGGCGCCGACCAATCCGCCGACTTCCGCATGCGTCACAGTCAGTCCGTGCGCCAGATCCCGGATGCGCGCGTTGGCCGCTCGAATCATCCGGGCGATGCGCGTCGCCTGGCGGGCCGCGGTCTTCGACCGGGCGGCAAGCTCGAGTTCCAGACCATGGGCCAGGAATTCGATGCCCGTCAGTTGCTGGCACACATCATCGTGCAACTCCTGTCCCAGACGGCTCTGCTCGGCTTCGCTGATCTTCACAATCTCCCGCTCCAGTTCCACCCGGCGGGTGATGTCGCGGACAAACCAGCGCGAATGCACCAGCCGGCCGCGTTCCCATAGTCCGTTGGCGTCTATCAGCACGTGGCGAAACGAACCGTCCTTGCGCCGGAGCCGCACGCGATGGTTGTTAACCGCCTCGCGCCTCGCCAACCGGTCAAGCACGGCGGCGGCATCGGCCGGCTCGGCGTGGAAATTCGCGACTGGACGCCCAGCAACCTCCGCCGCGGCGCAGCCGAGGATTTCCAGTTGCGCCTTGTTCACGCGCAGGATTCGGCCGTCCGCTCCGACCCACAACAGGCCCAGGGGCGACTCCTCGAAGAAATCCCACAATTGAGCTTCGCTGCGGTGCAAGGATGCTTCCGCCTCCGTCCGTCGCGTCACGTCGCGCAGAATGGCCGAGATGCCGACAATCTTCCCGCGGCTGTCTTTGATGGGCGAACTGGTGGACGAAACCGCAATGGGTCGGCCGTCCTTGGCGATCCGCACCGTGTCGTAACTGGGGAAAAGCTCGCCGCGACTGACGTGTTGCCGAATGCGGCGCAATTCCTCCCGCCGGTCACGGGGCACGAGCGTGGACATCGGGCGGCCCACGATTTCGGCGGCGGAGTAGCCAAACATTCTTGCCGCGCCGGCATTCCAACTGGTGATGATATCATCCAAGTCCCGGCTGAGAATCGCGTCCTCCGACGAGTTGACGATGGCCGCCAGTCGCGAACGTTCCGCGTCCAGGCGGACGCGCTCGGTGATGTCGCTGAAGGCCACGAGACATTGCGCCGCCCGGCCCGGCGCGGGGGGATCCACGATGCTATCCAGGCGGGCCACCAACGCCGCTCCGTCGGGCCGCCGCATTTGGAGTTCACAGCTTTGCGGGGCGGCGGTGGCGAAGACCTTCTGCCGGTGCAGGTAATAGTCGTCCTGCGATTCCGCCGCGATGTAGCGCGAGAAATGGCTTTTCAGCACATCCAGGCGGTCGTGACCGAGGAGGCGCGCACCGGTAAGATTGATTTCGCGGATGACGCCCCGGGCGTCGAGGGTGAGATAGCCAACGGGCGCAAGGTCGTAGAGCTGGGCGAAGCGGTCGCGCGTGAGGGACAACGCTTGATTCAACTCCACTTCAACGCGGCGCAGTTCCTCATTCTGCATCTCCAACTCGGCTTGCTGCACGCGCAACTCGTGGACCAGATACTGCGCGTCACCGGCGGGCGTGGCGGAGACTGCCCCGGGCGCCGAGTCCAGCAGCGCCTCCGCCCGCTCGCGCAGCCGCGTCAGCCGCCGGGAGGCACGGGTCTTTTTGTCTGGCTTCGTCATGGGTTTGACTGGTGATCCGGCTACCGGCGGTCCAACTCGCCGGCTAAATTCTTAACCGCCCGCTTCGCCCCGGCGCTTGAATCGCGCACCGGCGTCACGTCTTCCATCGCCAGCAGAATGAGGCCCGGCTGCGCCGCCCGCGGCGCCAGGCTGCGGGCGTTGAGCACCATGACCCGCCGGCCCACGCCGGGAAAGTCGTGGGTCACCTTAAAGTCCTCGAACGCGCTCTTCGTGGACAGGACATTTTCGAGCCGCCGACGCAGTCGGGGGATGTCCCATTGGCCGTGGCCGAGTTCGTAGATGAGCCGCTGCTCGGTCTCCGCCGCACTGACCTTGAAGTGGCGGTAGAACGCGCGGTTGGCCGAGACGACGCGCAACTCCCGGTCCAGCACCACCAGGGGCTCGCGCACCGTGGCCACGATGCTCTCGGCGTAGGCGCGGCTGTGCTCGGCCGTCAGTTCGGCGCGCTTGGTGCGCGTGATGTCCATGAGCGTAATGGCCGGGCCGTCGATGACGTTCTCCGCCATGGCAAAGACTCCGTTGGCAAGGACGAGCAGCACAATGATGAGGATTTCCGTGGCGACGATGTGCATAGCGCGCTTGGTCGGCCCCGGGGAGC
>CAZUUP010000632.1:0-3497 GCA_964623105.1 uncultured Akkermansia sp. | reverse complement strand
CCGCCGAAAGTTCGAGCTGGAAGCCGCAATCCCCTCCTCGCTGAAACAATTCGGAACCGCACAGGTCAGCACGATCAACGCCGGCAGCCTGCGACCGAATCTGGGCGACAGGCCTGCACCCGCCACCCAAATCGCAGCAGAACAGACAGCCGAGGACCACCAACGCACCCGGCCCACAACCCACCTGGCACGCGCCCTACTTCTTCGGAGCGGCGGCTGGAGTGAAGACCGGCATGGTGGCATCGGTCCAGTGGTCGGAGCGGAACGGCGACACCGGCAAACCCGCCGCGCTGGCGAGATTCGGTTCCGCCAGTTCATGCCAGCCGAAGCGCACCGCCACCGGCTTCGCCACTCCCTCCGCAGTAACCACAACCGTGTTGCCCACAACCTCGGCCTTCGCCGAGACAAACTTCTTGTCCTCACCCGCCAGCGCGAACCAGTTCAGCGGCTGACCATCCCGCGCCTTCAAACCGCCCTCGGCATGTTTGAACGAAACCACCGCCTTGCCTCCGTCGAACTTCGCCGCGTCAAACAGCGGGCTCGCAAACGCGAGGTTCTCCTTGCCATACGTCTTGGCCATCGCCCACAACGCCAGCCGCCGCCCGACCTCCTGCTTGTCCGGCGGATGGATGTTTCCCACCGTGCTGATGTCCGTGGTGACCGCCATGCCCGTGTTCGGAATGGACAGCGACGCAGTCTGCGCCTCCCAGATGCCCGGCAGCGCCTCGGGACGCCCGTAGCGATACGGCGCCAGTTGCACAAAGTAGAACGGGAAATCCCCCTGCTGCCAGAGCGCGCGCCAACCCCCGATCAGCGCCTTCTTCTTCTCAAAGTACAACATTCCTTCGCCATTGTTCGACTCGCCCTGATACCACAGCGCCCCGCGGATGGCATACGGAATCAGCGGATGCAGCATCGCATTGTAAATCGCCATCGCGCTCTGGTTGTTGATTTGCACCACCGGCTTGCCGTCCTTGTCCAGTTCGGGACGCAGCTTCGGCCGCCCATCTTTCCCCATCACGGGCTTGAGGACCGGCTTGCCCGCCTTGTCCAGCACCGGAGCGCCCTTGGCGTCCACGGCCGGCGCCATTTCCGGCACCATCCGCGGCGTGCGCGCCGGCAGATTGGCCAGATTGTCTGCAATCTCCTTCAACGCCGGTACCTGCTTGAAACCCACCGGCGGGGTCCACGGCTCGATCTTCGTCCCGCCCCAGTTGCAACCCAGCAATCCGATGGGCACGTCCAAATCCTTCTGAATTTCCCGTGCAAAATAATATCCCACCGCGGTAAACCCGCCCACCGACTGCGGCGTCGTGGCTTGCCAGCCGCCGCTCGTTTTCACCTCAGTTTGCGCCTCGGTCGCCGTCACATGCGGCACCTTGAAATGCCGGATTCTCGGGTTGTTCGCCGCGGCGATCTCCTTTTGCGCATCCTTGGACTGGCTCACCGCCCATTCCATGTTGGACTGCCCGGAGCAAAGCCACACCTCGCCCACCACCACATCCTGAAATTCAACGCGGTTCTTCCCGCTCACCACCAACTTCGCGCCCGCGCTGCTCGCTTTCAAAGCCGCAAGGCTCACCGACCACTTGCCGCCCTGCGCCGTGGTCTCCACCTTTTGCCCCGCGAATTCGACCGTCACCTTCTCACCCTCATCCGCCCATCCCCACACGGGCACCTTCTGATCCCGTTGCAGCACCATGTGGTCACCGAAAACCAGCGGGAGCCGTACGTCCGCCTGGGCGGAAACCGCCGTCAACCCAGCCAACAGAGCGAGAAATTGTTTCATAGTTGGAGAACCATTTTTTTGCTTCATGTGAACGGCAGACGAATTGCCGTCGCACTTCTTCAACCCGACCCCGAAAAAATCAGGCACGCGTCACTGCCCCAAAACCCGAGTGAATTTGACATCACCCGCCGAACCCGCGCCCCGCGCGCCCCGCCCCGCACCAGGTTTAGCGCGCATGCTGGATCGGGTTGCTCGCAGTTCGCCGACGGCGGCAACTGCTGCCGCTCGATCGCCTTGAGGGCCAGTACCGCCTCCAGCGCCGGAGTTGCGCCCAGGCAGTGCCCCGTCACGGCCTTGGTCGAACTGCACGGCACCTCCGCCGCCCCCAATGCGTTGACCGCCCGCGCCTCGGCCACGTCGTTCAGCACTGTCCCCGTTCCGTGGGCGTTCAAATAATCTAGGTCACACGCCTCCACGCCCGCCGTTGCGAGCGCACCCTCCATCACCCGCCGCAAACCCGCACCATCAGCCTCCAGTCCAGTGCGCCCTGCCGATTCGGAACCCAGTCCCCACCCGCTCAAATGCCCGCAAACCCGCGCCCCGCGCGCCTTGGCGTGCACGGCCGACTCGAGCACCAGAAAACCCGCTCCCTCCCCCACCACCAAGCCATTCCGCGTCACATCAAACGGACGGCAGGCCAGACCCGCCTCCCCATGGACCCCCAACACTCCCGCCGCCTCCAGTTGTCGCAACACCACCGGCAACAATGGCGCCTCCGCTCCCCCGACCAGCGCCACATCCGCCAGACCCGAGGCGATCTGCTGTGCCCCCAGCGCAATCGCTGACGCCCCGGACGCGCAGGCGGCGGAAATCGTCAAAGCCACACCGCGCGCCCCAAACGCCAGCGACAACGCCCCGCTCAAACTCGACAGCGTGCTCCCCAGCGCCAGCGACGGCAGCATCCGGCCCCGCCCCAGCGCTTCCATGGATTCCTGCCACTTTCCGATCGGTCCACGCGAAGTTCCGCAAAATACCGCCAACCGCTCCGGTTCAAGCGGCACCCTACGTAATCCCGCCTGTTCCCACGCCTCCCCCGCCGCCGCCAACGCAAGCTGCACACAGCGATCCAGCTTGCGCGGCGCTCCCAATTCCGGGAACCGCCACCCCGGCTCGCCCGCCGGGCAGACTGCAAACCGCCGCGTTCCGTCCCCGCACCCAAACTCCCGCCACACCGCCGTCGATTTCCCCGCCGCTGCCCGGTCCCACACCTCGTTGGCAGTCTGGCCCGCCGCACAAAACGCCCCCATCCCCGTCACCACGACTGGATTCTCAACCAACATTCTGGCTAGGATTGGATTCATCAAACACCCGCGCGCCATCCGAATGTGCCCCCGACCGCGACCCCGGCGAAAGGCAAATGTCCGGTTGTCTTGAATTTGCCTTCCGCCATGAATGGCGGTTAGAAACCGCCCAACACTCTCTTGGTGAGTCGTTTGCGACGGGTGGTATCTGGCAGGGTGGTGAAGATCAACTGGCGGCTTAACGCCTGCATTTCGCGCAGGGTGGCCTGGAGTTCCCGCCAGTTTTCAATCGCCTGCCGCAACGCCGCATACTGTTCGGCGGAGAGCGCCACGCTCACCGTCTTGCCTTTGACCTTGCGCGTCCACTGGTAGCAGGGGCCGCCGGCCCCCGGTCCGGCGATGGTGCGCAAGGAACTGCTGGCCGGCCTGATCGCCCACAACCTGATCCGGTGCGTGCTGGCCGAGGC
>CAZUUP010000631.1:0-3498 GCA_964623105.1 uncultured Akkermansia sp. | reverse complement strand
GGCACTGCTCGCTGCAGACACACCAGCCAACAAACCCAACATCCTCGTCATCCTCGCCGACGACCTCGGCTACGGCGATGTGCAGTGCAACAATCCGCAGCGCGGCAAGATTCCCACGCCGCACATCGACAGGCTCGCGGCGCAGGGGATGCGCTTCACGGATGGGCATTCGTCTTCCGGTGTTTGCTCGCCGTCGCGCTACACCTTGCTCACAGGGCGCTATCACTGGCGCACGCGATTGCAGGGCGGCATCGTTGGTGTCTTTGGCGAGCCGTTGATTGCGCCGGATCGCATGACCATCGGTACGCTGGCGAAGCAGCAGGGCTATCGCACCGCGTGCATCGGCAAATGGCATCTTGGATGGGACTGGCCCGTCACGAAGGAACAGCGGCCCTTGCTTTCGCCTGCGAAGCAGCCGGACGATGAAGCGAGCAAGGCCGGCAAGAAAGCCGCCGCCGCCGGAGCGGTTGCCACCGAGCGGCAGATTGCGGCGTGGCGGGACATCTTCTCGAAGCCCATCGCGGGCGGCCCGAGCACGCGCGGATTTGACCTCTACTTCGGCACCGACATTCCGAACTGGCCGCCGTTTTGTTTCATCGAGAACGATCGCACGCTCGGCATTCCCACGGAGTTTTTGCCGCGCGAATACATGGTGAAAAACCAGGCGAGCCAGCAGGGACCGGCGCTCAAGGATTGGAAGCTCGAAGGCATCCTGCCGGCGCTTGGCGACCGAACGATCCAGTTCATCAATGAGTCGGTAGCGAAGAAGGAACCCTTCCTCGTTTACCTCCCGCTCACCTCGCCGCACACGCCGCTCGCCGTGAATCCGGAGTGGAAGGACAAGAGCAAACTCAATCTCTTCGCCGACTTCGTGATGGAGACGGATGCCGTCGTGGGTCGCGTGCTCGCTGCACTGGAGAAATGCGGCGCGGCGGACAACACGCTCGTCATCTTCAGTGCCGACAACGGCTGCGCGCCCTACATCGGCGTGAAGGATCTCGAACAGATGGGCCACTATCCGAGCGGCCCCTTGCGCGGCTACAAGGCCGACGCATGGGAGGGCGGGCATCGCGTGCCGTTCATCGTGCGTTGGCCCGGCGTGGTGAAGGCGGGCAGTGTTTGCCATCAACTTGTGTCTCAATCCGACTTCCTCCGCACCTTCGCCGATGTGTATGGCGTGAAACTTCCCGACACTGCCGGCGAGGACAGCTTCAGCCTCCTGCCCTTGCTCAAAGGCGGCGACAAGCCCATTCGCGAAAGCGCCGTGAACGCGTCCATCCAAGGCGTGCCAGCGTTGCGCAGCGGTTCATGGAAATACATCCCCGCGCCCGGCTCCGGCGGTTGGGGCACCGGCGGCGATCAATTGCAGCCGGTGCAGCTCTATAATCTCGCGGACGACCTCGGTGAAACGAAAAACCTCGCCGCCGCCATGCCGGAGAAAGTCGCCGAGATGAAAGCGCTGCTGGAGAGGCTCATCACCGACGGCCGCAGCACGCCCGGCGCGTTGCAGAAGAACGATGTCGAAGTCGTGCGCTATCCGCGTACCGCCGCGCTGCAGAAAAAGGCGCGGGCAAAGCAATGATCCGTGACAAACCGATGAAAAATACCTTTCTCCCGTTCGCCCTCGCCGCCCTCGTCGCGTCGCCGGTTCTGGCATTCGCCGCAGGCAAGGAGCGGGCAGCATCAATACCCGACTTCACGCGAGGCGACAAACCGGCCGGCACGGATGACTGGACACTCGGCCCCACAGGCGCCCGCGGCTGGTATTACACCGCCAACGGCCACTCCCGGGCGGCGCGGCAGATTCTCGTCACCGCAGTTGAAAAGGGCTCGCCCGCCGACGGAAGGCTCGGGGCGGGAGATGTCATCCTTGGAGCGGACGGAACCGCGTTTACCGGCGATGCCCGGGTGCAGTTCGCCAACGCCATCACGGCCGCGGAATCGACCGGCGGCACGTTGCGCCTCCAACGCTGGCGGACGGGAAGAACGGAAGCGGTGGAGATCAAACTGCCCGTCCTGGGCGCCTATAGCAGCACCGCCCCCTACGATTGCGCGAAATCGAAGCGGATCCTGGAACTCGGCTGCGCATCGCTCGCCAAACGGATGGCCGCGCCGGATTACGCGCGGCGGCTGAACCCGATTCCGCGCTCGCTCAATGCGCTCGCGCTGCTGGCCGCTGGAAACAAAGACAGCCTTCCGCTCATCAAAACTGAAGCGCAGTGGGCCGCGGATTTTCGGACCACCGGCTACCTGTCCTGGTATTACGGTTACCTGATGACCTTTCTCGGCGAATACGTAGCCGCCACCGGCGACCAGTCGGTGATGCCCGGCCTCAAGCGTCTCGCGCTCGAGACCGCGCGTGGGCAGAGCCGCGTGGGCACCTGGGGACATCGCTTTGCCGAGCCGGGCGGAAATCTGGAAGGCTACGGCTGCATGAACCAGCCGGGGCTCAGCCTCACCATCGGCATGGTGCTCGCGCGCGAGGCCGGCGTGCAGGAACCAGAACTCGACCGCGCCATCGCCAAGGCGGCCGGCTTTCTGCGCTGGTTTGTGAACAAAGGCGCCGTGCCTTACGGCGATCACCTGCCGTACCCCGCGCATGAGGACAACGGCAAATGCGCCGCGGCCGCCGTGCTCTTTGATTTGCTCGGCGACCGCGAAGCAGCGGAGTTTTTCGCCAAAATGTCCACCGCCGCCTACAGCGAGCGCGAGCGCGGTCACACCGGCAACTTCTTCAACTACCTCTGGGCGCTGCATGGCGTGGCGCGCGGCGGCCCGCTGGCCACCGGCGCCTATCTGAAGGAACAGGCTTGGTATTACGATCTCGCCCGCGGTTGGGATGCCGCCTTTCTTTATCAACCATCGCCCGAGGGCGCCGAGGAACATCGCAAATACACCCGCTGGGATTGCACCGGCAGCTACCTCATCGCCCTGGCCCTGCCCCTGAAAAGCCTGCGTCTCACCGGCAAAAAACCCTTCACCACGCCGCCCCTCGGTGCCGCGCAGGTCGCGGAGGTCATCGCGGCCGGACGCGACTTCGCGTTTCGTGGCGATGAAAATCCCTATGCGAGCCGCACCTCGGAGCAACTGCTCGCCGGACTCGCAAGCTGGTCTCCCTTTGTGCGCAAACGCTCCGCCGCCGCGCTCGGACAACGCGACGGTGACTTCCTCCCTGCGCTGCTGGCCATGCTCGCCAGCCGCGATGGCGACGCCCGTTACGGAGCCTGCGAGGCGCTCGGCGCCCTCGGTCGGCGCGCGGATGCCGCCGCCCCGCAGTTGCGCTCGGCTCTCAAGGATGCAGACCCATGGGTGCAATGCCTTGCGGCCGAAGCCATCCCCGCGCTCGGTGCGGAGGTTCGCAAAGCCTGTGTCAGCGATCTCCTCGCACTGACCGTGCGCACCAATCCCGCCGATCCGCGTCGCCACGCCGCGCTCTTCGCCAGTCTCGCGTTATTCGCCCATTATCCCGGCACCCGCGCCCCGCAGGGCCTCCTTGAG
>CAZUUP010000630.1:0-3506 GCA_964623105.1 uncultured Akkermansia sp. | reverse complement strand
CACCCCCGGAACACGAACGCAAACGGAATCCGATCCCGGAGGGATCGCAGCCCGAACCGGAAAACCCCACGCACGTCGTGATGCTGCACATGCTGGCATCCCTCCGGGATGCAAAACCCAATTCCACCGGTTTCCGGTGGCGTCGTCGCGTTGCTCCTCAACCACCGGCTAATGGCTTTGAACCCTCCGGGTTCGGATTCAATCGAGGTATTGCGGGTCATATTCAACTCCGGCCTTGTCGAGCATCTCGACCAATTCCTCACGGAACGACTTCACGCGATGGTGTTCCTCCTGCCGGACGATGTAGTGTTTCACCCCGTCTCGCGCCGTGGCGCTGACCGTGAATGCCGCGTAACCTTCCTGCCACGCGAACGCTCCCATCCCGATCTGCTCATGCACCCACACGGAGGACGCCTTCTTCAATTCGCGCATCACCTCGGCGAGGCAATGGGTTGCCTTCAACCCGACGAGCAGATGAACATGATCGGCCACGCCGCCCACGCCTTCGGGAAAACCGCCCAAGCCGCGAATCGTGCCGCCCAGATATTCGTGCAGGCGCGTCCGCCATTCCGGTGTAATGATGGCCTCGCGGTTCTTGGTCGAGAAGACGAGATGGTAATGGAGGCTGAGGTAGGTGGATGGCATCGGGGTTCAGGGCTAGCATCCCTCCGGGATGCGGTTTTTCATTCGTCGGCAATCCGGTGGTGTCGCTCGTTCCTCGCTCAACCACCGGCTAATGGCTTTGAACCCTCCGGGTTCGGAGAATGCGTGTTTCATGGCTTGAATCCCATTTTAGCGAGGTGGCCGGCGACCTTGTGCGCCAGCGTCTCCACTTCACCCGTTAACTGCGGCAGCGGCGTGGCGTAGCGTTCGGCCAGTTGGCGGATGCGCCCGGTGAGGGTTTGCGAGACGCGGTCCAGCTCGCCCTGCACGGCGGCGGCGAGCGTGCCCAGCCATTTGTCATCCACCACGAGGGTCTTGATTTCGTCCTCGGTGAGCTTCGGGTAGCGGGCGGCGACCTTTTCGGTGAGGGCGTCCTGTGCCGCAGCCAGTTTGGCGGCGGTGGCGGCTTCCTGTTCCACGAGGGCGAGGTAGTCCTTGAGCGCCTTGAGTTCGTCCGCCGCGTCCGCGTCGCCTTTGATTTCCTTGAGCCGGGCGGTGACGCTGGCCTTGGTGAGCTTGCCCTTGTCGTTGGCGGCATCGGCGAGCAGTCCTTCCTCGCCGCCGTGTTCCTCGGCCATTTCCTCCATCTGCTGCTGGAGCGCGGCGCAGTCGGCCTCCAGCTTTTCGAGGGCGGCCTGTTCCTCCGCGAACCAGCGCCGGATGATGAGCGCGGGCGGGATGAGTTCGGCCTGATATTTCTTCCTGCCGAGGGTGAAGTCGGGCCGGGCCTTGGTCTTCTTGTTCTTGTCCTCGACGATGAGCCGGGGCTGGGCGGCGTCGCGCCAGCCGTCGGCGGCGATGAGGTAACAATCGTCCTGCAGGGTGGCGGCCCAGTAATCCATGAGGTGCTGATAAACGTCGTAGGCATCGAGCAGCGGCGCGGCCCGGAAGGTGGCGAGCAAATCCTCGGCGATGGTTTCGATGAGCGCCTTGGGATGGCCGTCCTGGGCGAAGCCTTTCAGGTGCGGCACGGCGGCTTTCTTCCACTTGGCGAAGAGCCGGGTGACGGAGTCATTGAACGCGGTGAACTCGGGGTGGCCGAAGATGGCGGGCTTCACCTCGGCGATGGGGAGCTTGAGCTGCGAGTAACCGGTGCGGTCGGCTCGCTTGAACAGCGCGGCGCGCACGCCGGGGATGACCTGCCAGTAGGCGGCGAGCGCATCCAGGTCGCGGTTCGGGATGCCGCCGCGCAGGTGGGCGTCGATGTCCTGCAAGTCCTCCGGCTCGGTGCTGTCGATGTAGCGCGGGAGGTTGAGGTTGTAGTCGTTCTTCGGGTCGGCGATTTCGCTGACGGGCACGAGGCGCGAGTAGCGCGGGGTTTCGGCCTGCCGGGTGAAGGTGTCCACGATCTTGTGGATGTCCTGCTCGCGGAGGCGGTTCTTCGGGCCGTCTTTGATGAAGCCCTTGGAGGCGTCCATCATTAAGATGGCTTTGCGGGCGTTTGAGCCTTCCTTGTCGAGCACGATGATGCACGCCGGGATGCCCGTGCCGTAGAAGAGGTTCGCGGGCAGACCGATGATGCCTTTGATGACCCCACGCTGGATGAGATTGCGGCGGATCACGCCCTCGGCCCCGCCACGGAACAGGACGCCGTGCGGCAGGATGCACGCACCTTTGCCCGTGCTCTTGAGCGAACGGATGATGTGCAGCAGGTAGGCGTAATCGCCCTGCTTGGCCGGCGGGACGCCGTAGGCTTGGAAGCGCTGCCAGGGATCGTGCTCGGGATCAAGACCGGTGCTCCAGCGCTTGTCGCTGAACGGCGGATTGGCGGTGGCGTAGTCGAAGGTTTTGAGGGCGTCGCCATCGAGGAAGAGTGGATTGGCGAGGGTGTTCCCCTGCTTGATGATCGCCGTGCCGTAGTTGTGCAGGATCATGTTCATCCGCGCCAGGCCGGCGGTGGCGTTGTCCTTCTCCTGCCCGTAGAGCGAGACCTCCACATTCTCGCCGCCGTGGCGGGCTTCGTCGCCGACCTTCAAGAGGAGCGAGCCGGAGCCGCAGGTTGGATCATACACGGTGGTGTTGTTGCTGATCCTGGCGTGGCGGATGTCCAGAATCTGAGCGATGATGCGGCTGACCTCGGACGGGGTCAGGAACTGGCCCTTGCTCTTGCCGCTCTCCACGGCGAAGTGCCGCATGAGGTATTCGTAGGCGTCGCCGAGCAGGTCGTCGCCATCGGCGCGGTTCTTGGAGAAGTCGAGCGCGGGATTCTCGAAGATGGCGATGAGGTTGGTGAGGCGTTCCACCATTTCCTTGCCGCTGCCGAGCTTGTTCGGGTCGTTGAAGTCCGGCATGTCAGACAACTGGTTCGCCTGCGCCAACGGCCCGAGAATCTTCTTGTTGATCTGGTCGCCGATGTCGGACTTGCCCTTGAGCGCCACCATGTCGGCAAAGCTCGCGCCCTTGGGGACCGTGATGGCCGCGAACGGCTGACCGGCAAAGCGGTCGCTGACATATTTCACGAACAGCAAGACGAGGACGTAGTCCTTGTATTGGCTGGCGTCCATGCCGCCGCGCAGTTCGTCGCACGAGGCCCAGAGGGAGGAGTAGAGTTCGGATTTTTTCAGTGCCATGTGTCAGGTGGGGAAAGGGTTGGCCGCATTCCAGAGGCGTTTTGCGAGGGCGGCGTGGTCGGGAATTTTTTCTGATGTAGCGTTCCAGATGATGGCGTTGGGGAACAATTAGCGAACGCTCCACCCATGTCGATATTGAACGAAAAGGTCTCCCCGCCGCTCGCCTCAATGCAAACGCCGCAGAACTTCCCACCCGAAAAACCACGGCAGGCCGCGGCGTCCTCACCGCGCCGCCGTCCATCAGCAACCTCCCGCCATCCGACCGCCGACAAA
>CAZUUP010000629.1:0-3509 GCA_964623105.1 uncultured Akkermansia sp. | reverse complement strand
TCACGGCGGATATTCTTGTCCGTCGAGGAGGTTGCCCAGCTCTTTGGGCTCAGCAAGAAGACCGTTTACCGGTTGCTGGATCGCGGGTTGCTCAAGTCATCGAATGCCGTCCGGCACAAGATGATCCTGCGCACCTCCGTGGATGAGTTCGTCGCCAAGACCGTGCAGAACGGCTGAACGACGATGCTGAAGCGACGATCCGGGATGGGCTCAAGGCAGCGGCGGGTCGTTCGCGCGACCTTGCTTGTTCTCCGCTCAAAGGCGGTGGGTGCCCGGTGTTTTGCCGGGCACCCTTTCTTTTGTCCAGCGCGGGGGGCAACCCGCCGCCACTTCACGACGCACCGCTCGCATAGCCATGGGATTTGACAGATACTCAATCTCGGATAATCTGATTTTGATGATTGAGAAGACCATCACCGTGACCGAAGCGGCGCGAACCTTTGCCGATTGTGTCAATCGCGCCCACTACCAGAACACCACCTTCGTTCTGCTCAAGAACGGCGTCCGCTTTGCCCGGCTTGTTCCTGATGGCGAGAAGCGCTGCACCGGCCGTGACTTGGCCGCAACGCTCACCGCGAGCAAACTGAGCGATGAAGATGCCCGTCGGTGGAACGATGATCTCAAATCGGCTCGCAAAGCTCTCAAGCCCCCGGTGGACAAATGGCAATAATCCTCGATGCCGATGTCATCATCCGGGGCGAGAAGGGCGGTTTCGACCTTCGTGACTGGGTTGCTGCACGAGCTGACGAGGAGTTTGAGGTTGCGGCGATTACGATCGCAGAACTCTGGCACGGTGTGGAGCGGGCAAAGGGAGCACAGCGGACCAAACGGGAGCGATACCTGCAGTCCATGGTGACTTCCCTCCCCGTCATCGCTTACACAGAGCAGACCGCTTACCATCACGCGCGCATTTGGGCCGAACTGGAGGCGAGGGGGAAGATGATTGGCTACTACGACATTGTGGTTGCTGCCATAGCGGTGGAACGCGGGAGCGTGGTCGCGACCTTCAATCGCCGCCACTTCGATCTCGTCCGGGGTTTGCAGGTCGTGGAGCCAAAATAGTCCGGGTCGGATCGCGCATCCTGCTTACCGCCACTATCAGGTTCCGAAACTAAAGGCCGCTGCCCTTTCGCAGGAGATCACGGTTTCAAAATCCAAAAGTTGTCACCTCCGTTTGTCACCCCCGGCGCGAAAAAATCGGGGAACTTGAGTCCCCATGCGACCCCAAGGGTGCGCGACAAAATAGCTGATTCTAAAGGGGTTTAATGGGTGGAGCCCTGTGGGGGCACGTGAGGGAAAAAGGGACAAAACAGCCCAAAAGTCTTTGCGAACGAGACGCTCTACCAACTGAGCTACGACCCCAACGACCAGTAAAACTCGCGCGGTTTAAATCGCGTTACGCCGCCCAAATGTCAACGAGTTTCGCAGGATAAGGTGATTCGCGGGCAGAGATGGATTTCGCGCTCGGGGCAGGTTGGGAGCAGGTTGGGGGACGGTCAGAAGGACTGCAGCGTGTCGAGGACCGCCTTGATGCGCGGGACTTCGTGGGTGCGGAAGAGGTCGGTGCGGCCAAGGGCGGCGAGCACGGCGAAAAAGGGTTCGGCGCAACGCACCTCATCGCCAAAGAATTCGAAGGCGTGGGGCAGGGCGTGGCAGGTGGGAAAACCGAGGCCGCGGAGGCGGAAGGTGTTGAGGAAGACATGCATCTGGTGGCGAACGCGCAGGGCGCTGTCCTGGAGGTTGCGGTAGTAGAATCCGAGGCCGGGATCGAGGAAGATCTTGCGCACGCCGGCGCGGGTCGCCAACTCGATCTGCCGGGAGAAGTACCCGGTGAGCAGGGCGGTGGGATCGGTCGTGAGATCGAAGTCGCCCACCTCGCGGACGTTGGCCCCCTGAACGTAGCAGATGATGACGGCGGCGTCGTGATCTGCGACGATACGGAACATTTCTTCACTGCCGGCGTTTCCGGTCAGATTGAGGATGTTGGCACCGGCCTCGAGGCACGAGCGAGTAACGGTGGGATGATAGGTCTCGACCGAGACGAGCACGCCGCTGGCACGAAGTCCGCGGATGACGGGTAGCAGGCGGCTGTTCTGGAGGGTTTCGTCAATGCGGGCGGAGTGGGCGAGGCTGGATTCGGCGCCGACGTCCACGATGTCCGCGCCTTGGGCTTGAAGGACCCGTCCGCGCTGGAGGGCCGCTTCGGTGGAGAGGCAGACGCTTTCGCGGTACCAGGAATCGGCGGAGAGGTTGATCACGCCCATGATGGCGGATCGGGAATTGAAGGTGAAGGGGCGTCCGCCGATGGCGAATTCCGCGACGCGGGCGCAGGCGGCGGCACGATGGGCGTCGAGCAGTCCGGCCAAGGATTCGAGGGTTAACATGAGCGAAGTGTAGCGGGGCTTGGTGAGATGGGGAGTCCGGAATTGCCGCAGGGACGAAGCACGGGGGCGCGGTCAAAGGGGCGCTGGGTGGGTAAGGAAAGGCGACGGGGCCAGGCAAGTTGGCAAGCAGACGCCGGTGCGCTTGTGACGGCTTGCCTATAGTGGGTCGAGCAAAACTGCGGCAGTGCGTTGGATGTATCTGGATGCCTCGGGTTAGGTCCCGACAACGGGTAGTGCTTCAAGGCACAGGATCGCCCGGCATGATCGGGGTGATCTTGAGCGGATTCCGATTGAGAGCGGGAAGGAGGAGGCGTTCGAAGGTGAAAGTTGGGTGAGCCGCTCTTCTTTTTGCGTGGGTGGCGGTGATTGCGGGCTGGCGAGGGCGGGCGGCTGCGGATTAGGCTGGGTGGCAGCGAATGGATTCGAGCGATCACTATCTGACTTTGGGACTGGACCGACGATGTTCGGAGGAGCAGGTGCGGACTGCCTACCGGGTCCTGGCCAAGTTGCATCATCCGGATGTCAACGGCGGGTCGCGCGAGTCGATCAGCCGGACCCAGGCTTTGAACGCGGCTTACGAAGTGTTGAGCGATCCCGCACGGCGGGCGGCGTATGATCGCGAACTGGCGGCGACGAAGCCAGTGGCGGCAAAACGCGGGAGGCGGGGGGCGAAGAACATTTCACAGGATGTGGACCTGCGGATCGAAGATTTTTTCCGAGGAACGCGGATG
Organism: uncultured Akkermansia sp.; assembly: GCA_964623105.1. Classification (GTDB taxonomy): domain Bacteria; phylum Verrucomicrobiota; class Verrucomicrobiia; order Limisphaerales; family BJHT01; genus BJHT01. The sequence continues at coordinate 394 of CAZUUP010000629.1, read as the reverse complement.
GAGGTCCGAATAAACGATCCGGGGAATCCCGATGGTTCCGAGGCTTATGAACTGGTGGTGCCGCCGGGAACGGTTCCGGGAGCGCGACTACGACTGGCGCGAAGCGGCTTTTTTGAGGGCGGCTTTGTGCTGGTGCGGCTCAGGGTCCGGGCCGGTTTTCGGTTCAAGGCGCGGGGTTCGGATTTGCGCTGTGATTTGCAGTTGAGGCCGGAGCGGGTTCGGCTGGGAGGGACGGAAATGATGCCGGGACCGACGGGGGCAGCGGTGCGGGTGGAGATTCCGCGCGGGGTTGGACGGGGCGAAGTGTTGCGGGTGGCGGGGGAGGGACTGCCAAGGGCGCGGGGTGGGCGCGGGGATTTGCTGGTGCGGGTGAAGTATCGACCGGAGGTGAAGG
>CAZUUP010000628.1:0-3514 GCA_964623105.1 uncultured Akkermansia sp. | reverse complement strand
GCCAGTTGTCCAGGAACAGCTTCAACGCCACATACGTCTCCACATTCGAGTCCGGCTGCACTTTCACCTCCTGCCGGTATCCCGCCACCGATTGCTTGTCGCTCTGCCCCGCAAAATACTGTCCGCGCACCACCTGCTTCGCGACATCCGCCGCCCGGATGGGCCGGATGGATTTCAACAACTTCACCTTCTCATCCCGAATCGCCTCCGAATGCAGGCTCACCGGCGGCTCCATTGCCACCAGTGACAGGACCTGAAGCAGATGGTTCTGCACCATGTCCCGGATCGCCCCCGACTCCTCGTAATACCCGCCCCGCCCGCCGACACCGAGTTTTTCGCTCACCGTGATCTGCACATGATCCACCGAATCGCGCTGCCACAACCGCTCGAAAATCGAGTTGGAAAACCGGAACATCAGGATGTTCTGCACCGTTTCCTTCCCGAGATAATGATCGATCCGGTAAATCTGCTTTTCATGGCAGAACCGGGTCAGTTCGTTGTTCAAATTCACCGCTGACGGCAAATCTTGACCAAACGGCTTCTCCACCACCACCCGCTGCCAACCTTCCTTCTGCTCCTCCTTCAGCAGCAACCCCGCGCTGTGCATGTTCTCCACCACCTCACCAAACTGCGTCGGCGAGATCGCCAGATAGCACAGCAGGTTCCGCCGCAGTTGCGGATGCCCGAAGCCCGTCAGCAGACCGTCCAACCGCTGATAAGTCGCCGCCTCGCCAAAATCACCGCGACAGTAGAACAAGTTCGCCGCGAACGCCTCCCACACCGCCGCATCCACCGACTTCGTGCGGGAAAACTGCTGCACCGCCACCCGCATTTCCTCCCGGAATTCCGCATCGTTTTTTTCGCGCCGCGCCACGCCCACCACGCGGAACGGCGTCGGCATCTGCTTCTCCACCAGCAGATGATACAGCGCCGGAATCAGCTTCCGCGCCGTCAAATCACCGCTCGCACCAAAGATGACAATCGAGCACGGCTCCAAGGTCTTCCGCCCGTCGTCCAACCGGCAGGCCATCAACTCGTCCAACTGATTCAGCTCATCCATCCCCGCACCTTGCACGCCGCCCCCGTTCATTTCAATCATTCTCCCCGCCCGCACCGCGCCGGACCTGATCACCGCTTCCGCCACCAAAGCATGCGCTCGAGTCCCGTTCGATTCGGATACGAACGCGGTACCCAGTCCTCGATCAAATCAAAGGTTGGAGCGAACCGTCGGCGCAACTCCTCCATCGTCGTCCCAAAGGGAGGTCCGTCCGTATCCGGAATCAGGTAGTGTACGGCCAGAAAACTGCCCCCCGGCTTCAACCACCGATTCACCGCGGCCACATACGCGTCCCGTTGCTCGGGCAGGATCGCACAGAAGCACGTGTGCTCGAAAACCCAGTCAAACTTCCGGTCCGCGGAATCCCCGAGAAAATCTCCCGCCCGAAACTCCGCCACCAAACCTGCTTCCGTCGTCCGTTCCCGCGCCAGCAACACCGCGCTGGGCGCAATGTCGTATCCCGTCACCGCAAATCCCGCCCGCGCCCATACCCGGACGTCATGCCCCGTTCCGCATCCCGGCACCAGCACACTCCCTCGCGGCAGATCCGGATGCCCCGCCAGGAAATCCACCAACCCCGGCGACGCCTCACCCTTTTCCCACGGCATGTCGCGCGTCGCATAACGCTGTTCCCAATACCGCGCCCCTGCCGGCCTCTCCGCGCCCGCATCCGCCGCCGAATCATTCGCACTCATAAGCTTCCCCTTGCCCGCACGACTCAATCGGTACCCAGGCGCAATCGTCCGCTTTGGCCTTCCACCCGATGACCACGCCGGCCCAAGCGCTTCACCGCCCCGCCAGCGCCTTCAGCACCAGCATTTGCACTCCCCCGCAGACTTCCATCGTTCGCAATTGCCGCGCCGTATCCAGCGACAACTTGGGCTTCCACTCCGCACCCAATCCGGGCGACCCCAGTTGAATCCAGTTGCCCACCCGGATGTCGTTCAAAATCTGCAGCACGCACTCCACCTCCGTCGGATTGAGCGTCCACACATATCCCCCTCCGTCACCCAGCGTCACCGCCCGCAGGCGCTGCTTCCACAACCGGTCCAGCGCCTGCCGGCTCTCCCGCTTTTGCTCCGCGAGCGCCTCCTCCAGCAATACCTGCCCGTCACCCGCCGCCGGAGCTTCCTGGCGCTTGCTCACCCGATGGTAGCTCGCGGGAATGGCCGGATAACCCTCAAACGCCCGCTCCAGCGTCCGCTTCTCCGCTTCCGAAATCCGCCAGGTCAACCCGCCCTCCGCTGTGCGCTCGATGTTCACTCAGTCAGGTTCCATCGTGGCGTGCAAACTGTACCCCTGCAACTGATGCACGTAATGCTCCGCCTTCTCGAATGTTTCCCGCACCAGCACGCTCTTGCCCTGCTTGTGAACCTGCAACATGTGCTCTTCCGCCTTCGCCTTCGGCCAGTGAAAAACCCGCTGAAACACATGGGTCACATAATCCATCAAATTCACCGGATCATCCCAGCAAACCACCTTGTAGCCCGGCGTTTGCTGGTCCTTGGGTTTGACCTGCTCTTTTTCTTTGATTTCCGGTTCGGCCACCGGAACCGCTGCTTCACTCATGGCATGAGCTTAGGACAACAAATTCGATTTTTCAACCGCCAGGTTCGGCTCCCGATCGCCTCCTCGCGCACTTGCTTTCCACCCGCCGCCCGGCGCTCCCTGCGCTGCTCTCACAATGCCTGCGGTGCCTGCAACAAGTCTCGAATCCTCGCCAAAAGCCGCCCCGCCGCCCCGCCATCGAGCACTCGATGATCAAAACTCAGCGTCAGATTCGCCTCCATCGCCGGCCGGAACTCCTGCTTTCCCTCATCCCACAGCGGCGTCAACCGCCCCGCACCCAATCCCAGCACCAACGTCTGTTCCGGCAGCGGGATCGGCGTCGCCCACGTCAGCCCGAACGTCCCGAAATTCGTCACCGTCGCGATGGAATTCCCCGTCGCATCCGGCGGCAGACGCCGTTGCCGGGCCAGTTCCACCAATTCATTGTAACGCCCCACCAACTTGCGCAAGGGCACGCGATCCACCTGTCGCAACACCGGCACCAGCACCCCGTCCTCCGCCTCCACCGCGAAACCCACGTCAATCGCCAGCGGATGCACAATCTTGTTTCCCACCAACCGCCCCGCCGCCGCACTGTTCTCCGCCAGCGCCAGCGCCAGCGCCCGCAGCGCATACAAAGCCGGTCCCGGCTTCGGTTCGCTTTCGCGCCGGTGCGCCAACAAGCGGTCCAGCACCACCGGTAAACCCACCGTCGCCAGCGGCCGGGTCCAACTGCGCCGCATGGCATCCGCCACTGCCACCCGCATCGACGACGCCTGCGTCAGTCGGTGTCGCTCAAGGCTTTCAACAAAGTGCTCAAAATCCTGAATCGTCACCCGTCCCGCCGCCCCACTTCCCGCCACGCCAGCCAGATCCGCGGCATGCAACCCCAACTCGTGCATCCGCGCT
>CAZUUP010000627.1:2853-3516 GCA_964623105.1 uncultured Akkermansia sp. | reverse complement strand
AACGCATGCCCGTCAGCACCTTCATCGGCGGCGACCCGATGTTCCCTTTTGCCCCCACCGCGCCACTGCCTGACGGCTTGGATGAATTCCTCCTCGCCGGTTATCTCCGCAAGAAATCCGTCGAACTCGTGAAGTGCGAGACCAACGATTTGGAAGTCCCCGCCAATGCCGACTTCGTGATCGAAGGCTACGTTGACCCGACCGAGCCGTTGCGCGACGAAGGTCCGTTCGGCGATCACACCGGCTATTACACCTTGCCCGAGCCGTATCCCGTCTTTCACGTCACCGCCATCACGCACCGCAAGGACGCCGTTTATCCCGCGACCATCGTCGGCATCCCGCCGATGGAAGACTTCTACATCGGCGGTGCGTCCGTGAAACTCTTCCTGCCCATCTTCAAGATGAACTTCCCCGAGATCGTGGACATCGCGCTGCCGGCGGAAGGCGTCTTCCACAACCTCGTCTTCGTGAGCATCAAGAAGACCTACCCGATGCAGGCCTACAAAATCATGCACGGCCTCTGGGGCATGGGGCAGATGATGTTCACCAAATACATCATCGTGGTGGACGACGACGTGGACGTTCACAACACCAGCGAAGTCCTCTTCCGCCTTTGCGCCAACACCGACCCGCAACGCGACAGCATCTTCACCAAAGGCCCGT
>CAZUUP010000627.1:0-2753 GCA_964623105.1 uncultured Akkermansia sp. | reverse complement strand
CCGACGTGCTCGACCACGCCACCAGTGAAATCGCCATCGGCAGCAAACTCGGCATTGACGCGACGAAGAAAATCCCCGGCGAAGGCTTCAAACGCCCCTGGCCGCCGCTCATCAAGATGGATGCGGCGGTGAAGGCGAGGGTGGATAAATTTTTTGATTCTCGGTAGCTTCAATGCGGTAGCATGAGTGCATCACAACCATCCGGCTCCGCCCTGACTGGCGAAGCCATTCTGCGCGCACTGAGTTCCCTCTCGGATGAACTCGGCAGGAAGAGCGTCACCGGCGAACTCTGCCTGTTTGGCGGCACCGTGATGGTCCTCGCCTTCACCGCCCGCCTCTCGACCAAAGACGTGGATGCGCTTTTTCAGCCGACACCGCTCATCCGCGACCTCGCCCGGCGTATCGGCGAGGAGCAGAGTCTGCCCGCCGATTGGCTCAATGACGGCGTCAAAGGCTTTGTCTCGGCGCGGCACGAAACCACAGCGGGCAATCTTCCGCAGTTTCCGCATCTCCGCCTCACCATGCCGGTGCCGGAATATCTGCTGGCCATGAAGTGCATGGCCGCGCGCCTCGGCGGCACCACCGGCGAAGCCTCCGACGTGCCCGATATCGTGTTTCTGGTCCGCCACCTGCAACTCAAGTCCGCGAGGGATGTCCTCGATTTAGTGGGTCAGTATTACCCTGCCAATCGCATCCCGGTGAAGACGCAGTATCTCGTCGAAGGATTATTCGAGGAGGGCAAGGTATGAGGCCCCGGACGCTCGCCGAAGTCGCCACGCTGGCCGCGCAGGGTGATTCCTTCGACCGCTGCCTGGCGAACTTCCTCGACGAATTCTACGCCGCGCCGAACGCCGCCGCGCTCGCCGTCGCGCCTGCGCTCCTTGCCCCGCAGTTTGGCGACATCGGACGCGTTCAGGATGCCTACATCGCTGCCACGGCGGAGGAACTAGCCCGGCGCTTCAACCTTCCGCAGCCCGACTGGACGGTTGGAGAAGACCGCCAACTGCATCGGCCCTGGTTCGCCACACCGCTGGCTGCATTGCGCGCCGTTCTCCTGCTGGAAAGCCCGGCCGCCTTCCGCTCACGTAATCTCTTCGTGAGCGAGAACGCCCTGTCCCGCGTGTGAAATGATTCTCCACACCAACACCCACCCGCAACGCGACAGCATCTTCACCAAAGGCCCGTCCGACGTGCTCGACCACGCCACCAGTGAAATCGCCATCGGCAGCAAACTCGGCATAGACGCGACGAAGAAATTGCCGGGCGAAGGTTTCAAACGCCCCTGGCCACCGCTCATCAAGATGGATGCCGCGGTGAAGGCGAAGGTGGAGAAATTGTTCGGCTAAGGTCAATTCAACCAATGTAAACGGTCACGAAATCGAAATTGGCAGCGCTGATTTCTCCGTGAGCCAATTGAATCTCGAGCAGGTGAAGTAATACATCGCCGGACAGGAGGAGCATCACCGCGAGATTGGATTTCAGGATGAACTGCGCGCAATGTTGCGCAAGCACGAGATCGAATGGGACGAGAAATACGTTTGGGATTGAATCGTCCGCCCCACGCAACGCCAGCTTCTCAAGCCTTGGGCGCGCTCTGGAGCAAGGTCAAGAATTCGGCTGCATTGAGAATCTGAATGCCCTGGTAGTTGCCCAAGGCGAGCAAATGCCGGTCACCGCTGACGAGGTATTGGGCCTGCCCGATGACGGCACATTCCAGAACGGCGTCATCGTCGGGGTCGGCGGCAATGGCTTTCAATGTGCCTGGAATGGCGATGAGCTTGGAGAGGGCGCGAATCTCATCAGTGGTTTCCGCCGCTTTTGTGACGTCGAAGCCGCGTTTGAGTTGAAGCTTCTCGGCGAGTTCAGTGAGGATGGCTTCGCAGGTGACGGACAGGCATTTGCCCTGACGCGCGGCTTGGACGCATTGGTGCGGATTCCCCAACCAGCCGACGGCGGAAAAGAGAATGTTCGTGTCGAAGACGACGCGGGGAATCCCGTTCACGATTCGTGGAGGAGGTCGTCCACAAAGGTCTCGCGCTGCCCCTCAGTCATCGTGTCCCAATCCAAACCGCGCGCCGCCGCAAGCCGCCGCATGTCTTTCTCGCCGTCGCGGGCCGCCGATTGCCACCAAGGGTCGCGTTCGGCGGTGAGGTCCCTGAGGACGCGCTGTTTGCTTTGCGGCGGGAGTTGTTTCACCAACTGCACCACTTGCTCGTCGGTTAGCGATAGTGTTGCCATGCCCGTATGCTGCCGCAGAGTCATCGGGGACTCAACCTCCCTTTTCGCCGGGTTGGCCGAGCGTTAGCCCATTTTGCCCGAATTGAAAACAGTTTTGCCCAACGCCTGCCTGCGCACGAGGCTTCGGAACGGCAGGTTTCGGCACGGCAGCCCCGCGCGCATCACTCGGCAGGATTATTTCCCGGTTATGGACACCATCCCTTTGGGATTGCCCGGAGCGCGGCTCGGGCAAGCCCAGCCGCATCGCCTCGGAATTTTCCAGCGCGTCCGAAAATGTCACGACACCGCCTTTGTTGAACCTGCTGCGACTGGTCCTGCGGACACAGTCGCGCTCCTTACGCGTTCGCCCGCTGCACCACGCGCATGATGGCTTCCTGGACATCCGCCCCTTCGGAGTGGAGCGGATGGATGCCGCGCGAGAGAGCGAGGCGCAGGTCAAGCAGGCGGCCGCGATTGGGATCATCGGCCGCGCGGACGAGGTCAATCTTCGCCAGTTCGGCCTGCTGGTCTTGGGC
>CAZUUP010000626.1:0-3521 GCA_964623105.1 uncultured Akkermansia sp. | reverse complement strand
ATCCCTCATACTTCCCTTCCCGTTTCCCCTCCGCTCCCCGCCTTGACGCACCCCGCCCCCCGCGCGCAATCTCCGGCATGTTCAAAATCATGGGCGGCGACGGCCGCGAATACGGCCCCGTATCCGAAACCCTCATCCGCCAGTGGGTCGCCGAAGGCCGCGCCAACGGCCAATCCCGCGTCACCCGCGTCGGCTCCGACGACTGGAAACCCCTCGCCGATTTCCCCGAATTCACCGACCTCTTCACCGCCAAAACCGCCCCCCTCGAAAACCCGCCGCCCGCCGCCCCCGCCCCGCCGCCGCCAAGCGCTCGCTTCAGCATCGTTGGCGGCGACGGTCGCACCTACGGCCCCGTCACCACCGAGGAAGTCCACCGCTGGCTCGCCGACCGCCGCGCCAATGCCCAGACCCGCGCCCAACGCGAAGGCGATTCCACCTGGAAAACCCTTCCCGAATTTCCCGAATTCGCCTCGCGATTCGGCGCCGCCAATCCCGGCTCCACCCTCCCGCCGCTCCGCCTCGGCGGCACCGGTTCCGACTCCGCGCAAACCAACCTCGCCTCCGCCCTCGTCAACGCGCCCGCCATCTTCCTCATCGTCGTCAACGCCGCCAACATCATCGGCTCCCTCGTCAGCCTCGCCACCGGCTTCTCCCCCGACTCCATGCAGGGACTCCAAGGCCTCGATCCCCAGTTTCAGCAACTGCTCCAGCGCCTGCATCAGGTCAACACCCCCGTTCAGATCGTCACCCTGCTCACCAGCTGCTTCTGCCTCTACGGCGCCATCTCCATGATGAACCTGCGCCAGCACGCCCTCTGCGTCGTCGCCGCCGTCCTCACCCTGCTCCCCTGCACCGGCTGCTGCTGCGGCCTCGGCCTCGCCGCCGGCATCTGGGCCCTCGTCGTCCTCGCCAAACCCGAAGTCCGCGACGCCTTCCGCTGATCCATGACCCCGCTCCCGCCACAACTTTCCGCCCCGTTCCCCTGGCGCCACGCTTGGACCGCGCTCGCCGTCGTCACCCTGCTGGGACTCGCCGCCCTCTACACCTTCGATCCTTCCCAACACTCCTTCTACCCCCGCTGCACCCTCAAGCTTCTCACCAACCTCGACTGCCCCGGTTGCGGCGGACTCCGCGCCACCCATCAACTCCTCCACGGCAACCTCGCCGCCGCCTTCCGCCTCAACCCGCTCGCCGTCACCCTCGCCGCCCTCGCCACTCCCTGGCTCCTCTGGGCCGCCGCGCAACACCTCCGCCGCCGCCCCATCCCCCCGCTTCCCCTCACCGCCCGCCGCGCCTGGCTCCTCGTCGCCATCACCATCGCTTTCACCATCCTCCGCAACTGGCCCGCCGCCACCCACTGAGCCCCGCACGGTGCCATTGGATGGGGACCACACGCGTCCCGCGTGTCGTCGCGTCCGTCCCGGACACGACCTCATTCCCCCATCTAACCCTGCCTCAATTGCTGGCAAAGAGATGGACCGACGAAATTTCCCGCACCCCGCCGGAAACCACCGCCCACGCCGTGTCCCCCCCAGTGCAACGACATCCTCCCCGCCCCGCCAAATCCAACCCACCGCACCCCGCAAACACTCCCGCCCCGCGTTCCGGAATTGCCAAAGCGAATCCGCTCCCCTTACTGTTCGCCCCACCGCGGGGCCGCTGTCGGCCTGCGCCATTGCTGATGTCCGAATACAAAGTCCAGTTCGAGGTCTTCGAAGGCCCGCTCGATCTGCTCCTCTATCTTGTGAAAAAGGAGGAGGTGGACATTTACGACATCAACATCACCAAGATCGCCACCGAGTTCATCCGTCACATCGAACTCATGCGCCAGCTCGACCTCGACGTCGCCGGCGAGTTCCTCGTCATGGCCGCGACGCTCATGTACATCAAGAGCCGCGAACTCCTCCCCGTCGAACAACAGGTCGAGGCCACGGACGAAGACGACGACACCGAGGACCCTCGCTGGGAACTCATCCGCCGCCTCGTCGAATACAAAAAATTCAAGGACGTCGCCGCCCGCCTCCAGGAAAACGAAATCCGCCAGGAAAACACCTACGCCCGCCAGCCCGGCAAACCCCAGATCGCCGAAACCCCCGCCCCCAAGCCCGTCGTCTCCATCTTCGACCTCGTCAACGCCGTCAACGCCATCCTCAAGCGCTTCCAGCAACAGGAAGTCCGCGACATCTTCCAGGACAAATGGACCGTCAGCGAAAAAATCGAACTCCTCCTCCGCACCCTCGCCGACCGCACCACCCTTAAATTCTCCGAACTCTTCGCCGCCGCCACCAGCCGCACCGAGGTCGTCGTCACCTTCCTCGCCCTCCTCGAACTCATCCGCCTCAAACAACTCCTCATCACCCAGCCCGAGGCCTTCGACGAAATCCAGATCACCCGCGCCCCCTCCGCCGTCTCACCCCCGCCCGCCGAAGAATCCACTCCCACCACGCCCCCGCCCGACGCCACCCCCGCCCCGGCCCCCGCCGCCGACAACCTCCCCGCTTCCTGACCCATGGAACTCAAATTCATCCTCGAATCCCTCCTCTTCTCCGCGCAAAAACCCCTCAGCCCGCGCGAACTCCGCGACCTCCTCAACGCCGCCGCCGAGCAATCCGAAGACCCCGCCGTCAAGGCCTTCAAGAAACTCAAGGAAGAGGAACTCGTCGTCGCCCTCGAACAACTCGCCCAGGAACACGTGACCGCCTATCGCAGCTACCGCCTCACCTGCGTCGCCGGCTCCTGGCTCTTCGCCAGCCAGCCCGAATTCGCCCCGTGGATCAAAGTCCTCGTCGGCGAAAAAGCCCGCCCCGCCCGCCTCTCCCAACCCGCCCTCGAAACCCTCGCCATCGTCGCCTACCGCCAACCCCTCACCCGCGCTGAAATCGAGCAAATCCGCGGCGTCGCCGTTGATGGCGTCATGCAGACCCTCGTCGAACGCGGCCTCGTCGAACAAGTCGGCCGCGCCGACGCCCCCGGACGCCCCGGCACCTACGGCACCACCCCCCAATTCCTCGAATACTTCGGCCTCCGCAGCCTCAACGACCTCCCCGACGCCGAAGAACTCCGCCGCATCCCCCTCAAAAAACCCGAAACCCTCGTCACCGCCGACGCCGACGCCAATCAGGCCCCCAAGGAAGAACTCTCCCTCGAAGCCGCCGAAGCCGCCCCCGGCACAACCGCCGCCCCCGAGTCACCGACCCCGCCGCCCACCGCTCCCCCTGCGGCCCCAGAAAATCCCCCCACCACCTGACCGATGATCCTGGCGCGGACAACTGGCACCAATCCAGTAGCGCGAGTTTCCAAACTCGCTCTGGCCCCCCTATCCAAACCCGCCCGCCCCCCGTCGCAACCCACACCCACCCGGCACGAACAGGGACAGCACGTCCGTCTCCCTCGCCCCGTGAGGCACGAACGGGGAGAGGGCCGGGGAGAGGGGTGCTTGCCCACAGCGATCCCCCCAGCCCTGCGGTGCGCCTCCTCTCCCGGCCTTCGGCCACCCTCTCCTCCATTCGGAATGGAGGAGA
>CAZUUP010000625.1:0-3531 GCA_964623105.1 uncultured Akkermansia sp. | reverse complement strand
GGGATCCTTCCCGAAACGCTTTCGCGTTCGGGTCCTCAAGCGCCGGCGGGGGTGTGCCGATATTTTCCTTGCCGGGTTTTTTCATTTTGGACCCGGTGCTTGTTTGGGTTCCCCGGGTCGGGGTTTTGGGCCGGCCCGGGGTTTTCTTTTTCCGGCTACAAATTTGCGGGCGAAACTCCCAGCGCCACGATGCTGCAGGCGCGGACGACGTTCAGCCCCAGCCGTTCCGCCTCGGCCACCACTTCGGGCGAATCGGTTCCGGGGTTCAACCACAGTTCGCCGCAGCCCTTTGCCGCGATGGCGGGCAAGACCTGCAGCACCACCGGCGGCGGCAGGTACACACTGATCAGGTCCGGACGGCCGGGCACCTCGCCGATCGTCTTGTAGGCCGGCAACCCCTCGATGGCGGGCTCTTTTGGGTTCACCGGCCAGACCTGCTCGCCCCGCTGCAAAAAGGCCCGCACCGCCTTGTTGCCAAACTTGTTCCGGTCGGTCGAGGCCCCGAGTATCGCGACAGTTTTCATCCCGCCAGTATCCGGCCCGGGCTCCCGCCGGCAAGCTCCCGGTCGCCCCGCAAATTCGCGGCTGGAAAAACTTTGCGAAACCATTCGCCAAGGACCGGACGACACGCGAAGCTTCCCGTCCGATGTCGTCGCCGACCACACCCGAATCTCCTGCCGAGAACACCCGTCCCGCCCCGGATCCTGGAGTTCAATCCGGGCCGGACTTCAGCGCTCCCCCCCGGCCCATTGCCGAATTTGCCGGCCAGCCCGATTTTCCCCGCTGCGCCCTTGGTGCCTATGTGGACATTGGCGGCTACGCGGGGTACGTGTCCGACATCGTCAACAACTCGATCAAGGTCCGCGCCCCCGACGGCATCAGCCAGAGCTTCAATTTCCACCGCCTGCGCACCATCTACGGCCCCCCGGCTCCCCGGCCCGAGCCGCTTCCCGCCGACCCCACGCCGGAACCGCCACGCGAGCGCCGCCCGGCTGAAGATGCGCCCGCACCCGCCGCCCGCTCCGCCCCCAAGCGCGAGATCATCACTGACCCGGATTTTTCCCAGCCGGTTAAACCCATCCGGGAACTCGCCGGGCGGCCCGATTTCCCCAAGTGCGCCTACGGACTGCATGTCGAGATCGCCGGCTACACCGGGGTGGTCGTCGAACTGGTCAATCAATCCCTCAAGGTCCTGTCCCCCGACGGCGTCACCCGCAGCTTCAACGGCCCCGCCCTTCGCAAACTGCACGGTGGCGGGTGATTGCAGTCCGGACCCCGGGCAACTGCGGGCGATCCGGTGCGGATTCCTCCCTCGCGTTTCCCGCCGATGGGTCGCCGCTGGCCACACCACCGGTCGGGTGCTGCCGTGCGCCAAACCGGTGCCAAAAGGGTTTGTCTTTTGCCTGCCGCCCGTTTAAATCCCCCGACCGTCACTCGTCCATGTCGCCGTCCTGCATTCCAGATTGCCCCGCGCCCGTCGCATTTCCTGCGGCGCGGGCGCGCGCCTGAACATGGCACTGACCGCCAACCGCCGGATGGCCTTGCTGGCCGGGATCACGCTGGCCCTGGATCAACTGACCAAGCTCGTGGTCCTGAAATACCTCGGCTACGCGCAGGAAAAGGTCGTGATCGACGGCTTTTTCAAATTCGTCCATTGGGGCAACACCGGTGCGGCCTGGAGCATGTTCCACAACAACAACGAACTCCTGGCCGTCGTCTCCCTGATCGCCCTGCTGGCGTTGTTCATCTTCCGCCACCACTTCGAGACCCGCACCATCATGGGGCAGGTCGCCCTCGGACTCCTCTTCGGAGGCATCACCGGCAACATTGTGGACCGCCTGATGGACAGTCGCCGGCACGTGGTCGATTTCATCTACTTCTACCTGTACCAGCGGGGCGGCGGCGAAATCGGCTTCCCCGCGTTCAACGTGGCCGACACCGCCATCTGCGTCGCCGTTGGATTGCTCTTCCTCATCTCGTGGCAGACGGAGATGAACCTGCGCAACGGCACCCCCGCCGCCCCCGCGCCGGTTCCCGGGCCCGGCCGCGAACCCCCGGCCAAGTAAGGATGGCGGCTCCCCGCACCCTCTTCCTCGCCGGACCCACCGCGGTGGGCAAATCCGCCGTGGCCCTGCTGCTGGCGGAGCGACTCGGCGGCGAAATCATCTCCGTGGACTCGATGCAGGTTTATCGGGGCCTGGACCTCGGCACCGCCAAACCTTCCATGGCGGACCAGCGGCGCGTCCGCCATCACCTCATCGACATCGTGGACCTGGCCGAGACCTTCGACGCCGCAGCCTTTGTCCGACACGCCCGCGCGGCCGAGGCCGACATCCTGTCCCGCGGCAAGCTCCCCATCTTCTGCGGCGGCACGGGTTTGTACTTCCAAGCCCTGCTCGCCGGGCTTGGCGAGGCACCTCCCACCGACGCCGCCTTGCGCGCCCAACTCGAGCCCCTGCCCCTGCCCGAGTTGCTCGCGGAACTCGAACGCACCGACCCGGAAACCTTCGCCCGCATCGACCGCCGCAACCCCCGCCGCGTCGTGCGCGCCATCGAAGTCATCCGCCTCACGGGCCGCCCCTTCTCCGCCCAACGCGCCGTCTGGCAGCCGTCCGCCACCGCTTCCGGCCCCGTGGTTGCCGGCATCACGCGCCCCCCCGGCACGCTGCGCCGGCGCATTGACGAACGGGTCGTGGACATGTTTGCCCGCGGTCTGGTGGACGAGACCCGGCGCCTGCTGGCCATCGGTCTGGCCCAGAACCGCACCGCCATGCAGGCCCTTGGCTACCGGCAGGTCGTCGCGCATCTCCAGGGCGAACTTTCCCTCGCCGAAACCATCGCCCTCGTCCAGGCCCGCACCTGGCTGTTCGCCCGCCGCCAGTCGAGCTGGTTTCGCAACCAGATGCACTGCGACTGGATCGAGTGGCGCGACGGCGAGGCGCTGGAAAGCGTCGCCAGCCGCATTCTCCAGCTCGGCAGGTCGCCAGTTGCAGCCCCGGCGGCCAACCCCTAACCTGAACCCCATCGCGCTTTGAAAGCCTACATCACCACCAAACGCACCGCCCCCGAACGCGTCTTCCTCGTCGGCGTCGAACTCAAGTCCCAGGAGTCCTGGCAGGTGCGCGATTCCCTCGACGAACTGGCCGAACTGGTCGGCACGGCCGGCGGCGAGGTCGTCGGCGACGGCACCCAACGCATCGAAGCCCCCGTTCCCGCCACGTTCATCGGGTCCGGCAAGGCCGAGGAATTCGCCAAAACCTGCGCCGCCGAACGGGTGGACACCGTGGTTTTTGACGATGAACTCTCCGGCGTCCAGGCGCGCAACCTCGAGACCATCTTCAACTGCAAGATTCTCGACCGCACCTCGCTCATTCTCGACATCTTCGCCCTCCGCGCCCGCACCCGCGAGGGCAAGCTGCAGGTCGAACTGGCCCAGCTCCAGCACCTGGCCACGCGCCTGATCCGCGGCTGGACTCACCTGGAACGGCAAAAGGGCGGTATCGGCCTGCGCGGTCCCGGTGAAACCCAGCT
>CAZUUP010000624.1:0-3536 GCA_964623105.1 uncultured Akkermansia sp. | reverse complement strand
CGGGGACTTTGCGGAGGCTGAGGGCGATGAGGTCGAAGAAGCCGACGGGGGCGCCGGACATGGCGGCGCGGATGAAGATGCTGAGGAAGCTGAAGGCCCAGATGAGGAGGCCGAGACCGAAGACGAAGACGATGGCGCCGATGATGATTTCGACGGAGGTGAGGGCGAGCAGGGTGGGTTGGGTGGTCATGGGGTGGTGGGTTTTGGTTTCGTTGGGAGATTGGACTAGACGGGGCGGACGACGACGCGGATGCCTTCGATGGCGATGACTTTTACGGGGGTGCCGGGTTCGAGGAGGGGGCCTTCGGAGACGACGTCCACGCGTTGGTGGTTGATGATGGCGGTGCCGGAGGGGCGGAGGGTGGTGAGGGCGACGCCGGTTTGGTGGAGGAGGTCGGGGCGTTGGTTGCCGATTTCGCCGACGGTGCGGTGGGAGACGAAGCGGCGGGTGAGGCGGCTTTGGGGAAAATATTTGACCCAGAGGATGGTGCCGACTATGAGGCCGACGGAGACGGCGAGGAGGACGAGGTTGCCGGCTTCGGTGCCGAGGTCGCGGTAGGCGATGATGGTGCCGGCGAGGAGGCAGATGCAGCCGGCGATTCCAGCGATGGCTCCGGGGAGGAGGGATTCGAGGAGCAGCAGCATGGCACCGGCCACCAGCAAGGTGAGGACCATTGTCATGGAGTGGAGATTAGTGGCGCTTGTGGGTGTCGCAAGGAGATTTGGCGGCGGAGCAGGGGCGGCAATGGGCGACTGACCGCGGGCGGGGTGGTTGGGCGAGGTGGGGTCTGCGGGCCCGGCAGTGGGTACCGGGTTGGCGGGGTTTGTTTTTGGTTTGGTTCACGCCACCATGGAAGCAGGTGGGGGCGGTTGTGGCTTTTACAATTCGAGAGCGGGTTTGTAGTGGGGCGGGGTTGATGGGCGAAATCGCGGCGGCGGAATTGGAGTGTAGTCAGGGTTTGGTTTTGGCGAGGGTAAGGATGCGGTGGAACTGGGTTTCGCTGAGCGGGGTGACGGAGAGGCGGGATTGGCGGATGAGGGGCATGTCTTTGAGCAGAAGGTCGGCTTTGAGGGTGGCGAGGGGGACGGGTTGGAGGAGGGTTTTGGCGGGGACGAGGTCAACGGCGGCCCAGTCGCCGTCGTCGGCGGTAGGGTCGGGGTAGGCGGGGCGATCGACGCGTGCGATGCCGACGATCTGTTTTTCGGTGACGCTGTGGTAGAAGCAGACGAGGTCGCCCTTTTGCATGGTGCGGAGGTGGTTGCGGGCTTGAAAATTGCGGACGCCGGTCCAGGCGGTGCGGCCGTCGCGGAGGAAGTCGGTCCACGAGTAGGCGGCGGGTTCTTGTTTTACGAGCCAGTAGTTCATGGGGGGATAGTGGGTGGGAAACGGGGTGGCTCAAGGGTTAATTTTTTGGATGGCGGACGGGGATCCGGGGAGGTGGGAAAATCTGTTCAGGGGGCGGCCATGGGGCTAGGTTTGCGCCATGGATTTGGCGGCAAATTTGGAGCAGGTGCGCGGGCGGATTGCGGCGGCGTGTGCGCGGGTGGGGCGTGATCCGGGGGAGGTGACGTTGGTGGCGGTGAGCAAGAATCATCCGCCGGAGTCGGTGCGTGCGCTGGCGGATTTGGGGGTGGGGGTGTTTGGGGAGAACCGGGTGCAGGAGGCGAAGGCAAAGGTGCCGCTGGCGCCGGGAAGGCTGCGGTGGCATCTGATTGGGCATCTGCAGTCGAACAAGTGCCGGGATGCGGTGCAGTTGTTTGAGATGATCGAGAGTGTGGACAGCCTGTGCTTGGCGGAGGAGTTGCAGAAGTGGGCGGATAAGGCGGCGCGGACGGTGCGGATTTTGTTGGAGGTGAATGTGGCGGGGGAGGCGAGCAAGTTTGGGTATCGACCGGAAGCGGTGCTGGCGGATTTGGAGCGGATCAATGCGTTGCCGCGGTTGGAGGTGCATGGTTTGATGACGGTGGCGCCGTGGTCACCGGATGCGGAGCGGGTGCGGATGGTTTTCCGGCGGTTGCGGGAGTTGCGCGGGGAATGTGAGGCGCGGTTGGGGGCGCCATTGCCGCATTTGAGCATGGGAATGAGCGGGGATTTTGAAGTGGCGATCGAAGAGGGGGCGACGATGGTGCGTATCGGGACGGCTTTGTTTGGCCCGCGGGCGGCGGGGCGGCGGAAGGCAATGGAGGCGGCGGAGGAGGGGGAGTTGAACTGAGTTGGGGCTGGGAAGGGGAAATGGCGGCAGAGAACGCAAAGGGGCGCAAAAAGGGGTCTGGCGGATGGATGGGTGTGGGGGAAGGAGGGACGGCGGCGGTGGCGGGGCGGCATATATTGCTTTATTTCCAGGGGAGCCCGGCTAGTTTTTCGGCCATGGGTTTGAGTGTGGACATGTATAAGCAGGAAATGGCCGAGGCGTTGCGGAATTACGAACGTTATGTCGTTTGCATCGACAAGACGCCGGAGGAGTTTCAGGCGTCGGTGATGTCGCTAATGGACAAGGCGATCAAGGCTTACGAGAACCGCGGGCCGGGGTTGCGGCACGGAATTGCGCTGGACAAGCAGTTGACGATCATCTTGAGCCAGTCAACGGGCGAGCGGCCGATGGGCGGAATTTATTTCAATCTGTCGTCGCCGTATCAGAAGAAGTCGGCGGCCAAGGCGGCCAAGGCGTCGGAAAGCGGGAGTTGACGTGGGCTTTGGGGCGGAGGCGGGAGGCCCGGGACAGGAAAGGAAGAAGGATCAGTCGGCGCGGACTTCGTCTCCCAGTTGGAGGTCGCCGAAGATGATGTCCGCGGCGATATTGGTGCCACTGGATTCGCTGGAGGTGCGAATCTGGCCGATTTTTTGGGAGTTTCGGTAAACCGACAGGCGTTGGCCGGAGCCGGGGAGGCGGGTGGCGGCGAAGTCGAGGATTACGTAGCGGAGTTGGGTGTTGACGAGGACGATTTTGGCGGGGGCGGGGGCGGCGGGGGCGACGGAGTCCCGGGAGGCGGAAGCCCGGCGGACGCTGTCGGTCACAGCACCGAGGTCATCTGGGGAGGATGTGTTGGTGCTTTTGCAGCCAAGCGCCAGGACGGCGCAGAAGAGGATAAGCCAAGCGGTTCGCACGGGGGCATTTAAGGGGAGGGATTACCGGTCGTCAACTGGCAAGACGGGCGGTTATTTGGAGGAGCCTTCGATTTTGGCGAGGAAGGCGGAGATTTTTTGCCAGCGTTGATTCCAGTCGGCCCAGGTGGACTCCCAGTTTTCGCCGGAGAATTTGCGCTGGCTGGCGGGGAGGAGGTCGCGGTAGGCCCGGGCCTCCTTGGGGAGGAGGCGGCGATCGTTCCAATCGACGAGGGCTTCGAGGAGGCTGAGGCGGTTTTCGGGGTAATCGGGGCTAAGTTCGCAAGCGCGGGTGAGGTGCTGGCGGGCGCGCGCGCGGCTGCCGATGCTGGTGGGCCAGCCGGGGGCCTGGTGGTAGAGCTGGCCGAGGTAGCGGTCGGGGGCGGCGTGTTCGAGGGCGGGGTGGAGTTCGATGGCGCGCTTGAATTCCCTT
>CAZUUP010000623.1:0-3542 GCA_964623105.1 uncultured Akkermansia sp. | reverse complement strand
CTCGTGGCCTTCATGTGGTTCGCCTACTTCCTGAACTACTGCGACCGGCAGGCGGTGTTCTCGATGTTCCCGGTGCTCAAGTCCGACCTTGGATTTACGGACCGGCAGCTCGGATTCGTCGGTGCGTATTTTCTGTGGGTTTACGGCGTCGGCAGCTTCTTCGCGGGACAGATTGGCGATCGCGTTTCCAAGCGCCGCCTCATCATCTGGAGCCTCGCGCTGTGGAGCCTCGTCACCGTCGCGACCGGACTGGCGACCTCGCCCAACATGGTGTTGGCCCTGCGCGCGCTCATGGGAATATCCGAGGCGCTGTTCATGCCCGCGGCCATTGCGCTCACGGCGAATGCCTTTCCGCCCGCCACGCGTTCACGCGCCATCGCCGCGCTCTCGACGGCGCAGATTTGCGGTGTCATCGGCGGCGGCTGGTTCGGCGGCTGGATGGCCCAGCAGGGACAATCGCAGCCCGCGCTGGAAACCGGCGGCTGGCTGCTGAACTGGCTCGCCGCCCATCGCAACTGGCGGGGCGCGTTTTTCGTTCTTGGCGCGGTCGGCCTGATTTTTGCGGTTCCCTACTTCGCGTTTCTCCGCGGCGTCAACGAGGAGGCGCAGGTCGAGACCAAGAAAGGCGGCGGCGCCAACACGCTCGCTGCGCTGGTGCAGGCGCGGACCTACTGGCTGCTCTGCGTCGTCTTCCCGGTGTTCGTCTTCGGCCTGTGGCTCCTCTACGGCTGGCTGCCGAATTTTCTGCACGACAAATTTTCGCTGAACCTCGCCGACTCCGCCTTCAACGCCACCGTGTTCCTGCAAGGCGCGACGCTCGTCGGCATGCTCACCGGCGGCGTGCTCGCCGACCGTTTCTATCGCCGCACGAAAGCCGCGCGTCTCTGGCTCCTCACCGCGAGCCTGCTCGGCTGCGCGCCCTTTCTGCACTACCTCGGCAACAGCGACACCCTCGTCGCCACGCGTGTCGCCGCGCTGGGCTTCGGCCTCTTCAGCGGCTTCTTCATGGGCAATATTTTCCCCTCCGCGTTCGAGATCGTCCCCGCCGACACACGCGCCTCGGCCGTGGGCGTGCTGAATTTGTTCGGCGCGGTCGTTTCCGGTTTCGCAACGCTGGCCGGCGGCGCGCTGAAGAAATCTGTCGGCATCGAGAACCTGCTCACCTGCACCGCGCTGGCTTATCTCGCCGCCGGACTGGCCATTATCGCCGGGATCCGGTTTCTCTTTCCAGCCGACTACGAGAAAGTTCACTAGATGAAAGCTGCCCCGCCCCTCGCCGCGCTATTATTCCTGGCCACGCTGCTTTGCGCAGGTTCGTCCGTAGCTGCCCCTGCCCCGGAGCCGGCGGATCGAGTGTTCAAAGCGACCGTCGATGGCTCCGAACAGCGCTATGTCGAACTGCTCCCACCGGGCTTCAATCCCGCCGTGCAGCACGATGTTCTGCTTGCGTTTCATGGCCACGGCTCCGATCGCTGGCAGTTCATCCGCGACGGGCGGGGCGAGTGCAAGGGTGCGCGCGAGGTGGCGGCGCGGTTCGGTATGATTTTCGTGTCGCCCGATTACCGCGCGAAGACCTCGTGGATGGGCCCGTTGGCCGAGGCGGACACGGTGCAGCTCATCGGCGAACTGCGGCAGCGGCACAAGGTCGGGCGCGTCTTCCTTGTGGGCGGGTCGATGGGTGGGACGGCGGTGCTGACATTCGCAGCGCTCCATCCCGACTTGGTCGCGGGCGTGTGCAGTCTGAACGGCACGGCGAACCACGTGGAGTACGACAAGTTTCAGGACGCCATCGCCGTGTCCTTCGGTGGCACGAAGACGCAGGTTCCGGAGGAGTACAAGAAGCGCAGCGCCGAGCTGTGGCCGGAGAAATTCTTGATGCCGGTGGCATTCACGACTGGCGGCAAGGACACGCTCGTGCCGCCGCAGAGCGTGCAGCGGCTCTCCGAAAAGCTTAAGCAGGCCGGACGCAAAACGCTGTTGCTGCATCGGGAAAACGGCGGGCACGCGACGACGTTCGAGGACACGGTCGCCGCGCTGGAGTTTGTGCTGCGCGCGGCAGGCGCGGTTGTTCCGACGCCCGTTTCGGCGGGGCTCCCGGCGGAGGAGCAGCGCTCGATGCAAGGACAGTTGGAAACCCTCAACCGCAAGACCGCGATGCTCCGCGAAGCTCAGCGCGAGAGTTCCCCGCAGTCCGCCGCCAAATACCTCACCACTGCCGAGTTGCGCGCCGCCGGCGAAACCTGGCCCGCGCGCTTCGCCGACTTGATCGCCGACGCGGATGTATTCGCCAAGGGCGTGACGTGGGCGCTGCGTTACGACACGACTTTCTCGACCAACGATGTCGCCCTCATCAAGAAGGCGCTCACGCGTGGATTGCAGCGTGCGGACCTGCTCCTCAACGGCAATCGCCCGTGGTCGCTGCGCAAAGGCAAAGTCCTCCGCGCCTATGTTTCCGCCGTGGACGGCTCGACGCAGCCCTACGGCGTGCTCGTGCCCGCGAGCTACGACGGCACGAAACCCGTACGCCTCGACGTGGTTCTGCACGGCAGCTCGAAGCCCGTGGGCATGAGTGAGTTGAAGTTCAGCGCGCGCTTCGATGACGGCGATGATGCCGCGAAGTCCGCGCCGGATGTGGACTTCATTGAACTGCATCCGTTGGGTCGCGTGGAGAACTGCTACCGCTGGGCGGGCGAGACGGACGTGTTCGAGGCTATCGAGGCGGTGTGCCGGAACTACAAGATCGACCGCGACCGCATCGTGCTGCGCGGGATGAGCATGGGCGCGTCGGGCACGTGGCATCTCGGGCTGAAGCACCCGAGCCGCTTCGTCGCGCTTGGGCCATACTGCGGCTATGTGGACACGCACCGCTTCTCCGAGACGCCGATCTCGAACTTCATCAAGGTCGGGCCGCTGCCGGTGCATCAGGAGCGCGGGTTGCACATGCTCGACTCGATTGATTACGCGGCGAACGCCGGCGTGGTGCCGGCCATCGCGGCCATCGGCGAGAAGGACGTGTTCTTCCAATCGCACGTCCACATGAAGGAAGTCATGGCGAAGGAAGGTCTTGAAATGGTGAACCTCATCTCGCCCGGCACCGGCCACACGATTGACCCGAAGACGCACGCCGAGCAGTTGCGCCGCATCGGCGAGCACGTCGCGAAAGGCCTCGACCACGCGCGCAAAGATCTGCGCTTCGTGACGTGGACGCTGAAATACAATCGCTGCCACTGGCTGGAACTGCTCGCGCTTGGTGGGCACTACGAGCGGGCGGAGTTCGTTGCCAACGTCTCGCCGACCGGCACCATCGTCGTCGAGAAGGCCGATAACATCCACCAGTTTGCGATTCATCCCCCGATGCTCCAGGCACCGGAGGCGAAGTTTTGCATTGATGGCGGATACATCCCGTTGCCCGAGCGCAAACCCGGTGACTCGCCGCGCGCGCTCGTCTTCGCGCTCGAAGGCGGCAAGTGGAAGTTCGCCGGCCCGCGCGCCTCCGTCGCGCTCACGGGCAAGCGCCCCGGCGTGCAAGGCCCGATTGACGA
>CAZUUP010000622.1:0-3545 GCA_964623105.1 uncultured Akkermansia sp. | reverse complement strand
GGATATCGCGCGTTACAGCGACGGGTTGGGAGGATTTCTCGACGGCGAGGAGTTGCCGGAAGCGTGGCGTTACCGGGATTGGGTCGTGGCCGCCCTGAATCGCGATCTTCCCTACGATCAGTTCGCCCGCATGCAGGTGGCGGGCGACATCCTTGCCCCGGACTCGATGGAGGGCATGGCGGCGGTGGGCTTTCTCGTCGCGGGTGTCCACAACGAAGTGCTGGGGACAAATCCGAAAATGCGGATGGCCGGGCGACAGGACGAACTGGCGGAAATAGCTGGCACGGTGGGGCAGGCGTTTCTCGGGATGACGGTGCATTGCGCCCGCTGTCATGACCACAAGTTCGATCCAATTTCGGCGAAGGAATACTACCAGTTCATCGCCGCACTCGATGGAGTGAGGCACGGGGAGCGAGCGCTGGGGCTTGACGAGGAGGGCAGGAATCGGCGGCGTCAGCGAAATGAACTTGAGCGGGAGCTGGTCGACCGAGTCATTGCCCGCCAGGGAAAGCTGACGACGACGGCGAACATCATCGAACTCCGCGGCGCCCTCGAGGCCAACGTTGCAGGCAAGGCCTATCGCGTGTCGCTGCGGCTCGCGCCGACGGCTTGGGCAGCGGCTTCCCAGGGCACGGCGGAGCACGACGGGGTGGTCATTCGCGTCCTCCGGGCGTCGGATGGCGGTCAACTGGCGGCCCACTATTTTGAATCGCGGGAGTGGGCCGATGGACGAAACGCCACCGTTTTCGAACGCAAGGAGTTTGCCTATACCGGCGATGGCTCCGGCCCGGTGCGTCTCCGGCTTGAGCCCTTTCCGCTCAATTCCGGACGCTTCGGGGGAGCAGTCGACGACTTGGAAATCCGTCAGGACGACCGCCAACTATTCGAGGAGCGGTTTGACGATCTGGAGCAGACTTCCGCACCCGGAACGCAGGCCGATACCAAGGGCAAGGTCTATCACAGTGCCCGCAGCTCGCGGTGGAAAGCTTCCGGGCTCAATGCCATCCACGCAGTTGAATGGGCCCAGGGCAATCTGGCACTCCAGCTCTTCGGAGGACTGCCGGGCGCGGTCCTCGCAGCGGAGACGGCGGAGGAAAAGCGCATCGAGGCCGAGATCAAGAACATGGAGAAGCAGAACGCCTCCACCTCCAGGCGAATCTTCACCGTTGTATCGCAACAACCCGGCCCGATGCACGTTTACGATCGGGGCGACGTGAGCCTCCAGCGCGAGGCCGTCCCCGCAGGCGGCTTGCGGGCTGTGCAGGGTCTCTCACCGGACTTTGGACTGCCGGTGGGCGCTTCCGACGCTTCACGCCGTCGAAAGCTGGCCGAGTGGATTGCCTCGCCGGATAATCCGCTCTTCCACCGCGTGGCGGTGAACCGGGTCTGGCATCATCATTTCGGGCAGGGCCTCGTGCTCTCGCCGAGTGACCTTGGCTTCAACGGCGGGCAGCCGAGCCATCCGGGCTTGCTGGAATGGCTTGCGGTCCGTTTCCGCGAGGACGGGTATTCGTTGAAGCGTCTGCATCGCCGGATCCTCACCTCGGCGACATGGCAGCAAGCGTCGCTGGGCGGGAACCAAGCGGCCCACGAGATCGATGCGGGCAATCGCCTGCTTTGGCGGCAAAATCCCCGGCGGGCCGATGCGGAGACTTTCCGCGATACCGTCCTGGCTGTTTCCGGGGCGCTGAACCCGCAGCTGTTCGGCCCCGGCTTCCGGGACGTTCGCATGGATCAAGTGCCTCCAACGACCTACTACTCGGCGATCGATCCTGTCGGGCCCGAGTTCAATCGCCGCACGCTTTATGCGTGGCAAGTGCGCGGGGAACGGAGCGCCCTGCTGGAGACACTGGACTGTCCCGATCCCTCGGTGACCACACCCGTTCGCCACACCACCATCACGCCGTCCCAAACACTGAGCCAGTGGAACCACCCCTTCATCCTGCGGATGGCGGACCACTTTGCCGAACGAGTGGCCAAGGATGCAGGCAAGGCTGCGGCTGCCCAAGTGAGACTCGCGTGGCGGCTTGCCTTGGGCCGCGACCCGGCTCCCACCGAACTCGCCGATGCCTCGGCGCTGGTCGGGCGTCACGGATTGCCCGCCCTCGCCCGCACCCTTTTCAACAGCAGTGAACTGATCTGGATCGACTGATGAACTTTTCCC
This sequence comes from uncultured Akkermansia sp., assembly GCA_964623105.1. GTDB lineage: Bacteria > Verrucomicrobiota > Verrucomicrobiia > Limisphaerales > BJHT01 > BJHT01. The sequence continues at coordinate 1,381 of CAZUUP010000622.1, read as the reverse complement.
GCCGCCGATTTCTGGATTTCGCGACCGCCGGCCTTGGGGCCACCGCCGCGATGCACCTTCTGGGCCGGGAAGCGCTCGCTTCCTCCGGCACGCCCCGCGCCTCCTTTCCCAATCATCCTCCGCGGGCAAAACGGGCCATCCACATCTGCCTGATGGGCGGACTCAGCCATGTGGACTCCTTCGACTACAAGCCCGAGCTGGCGCGCTTCCACGGCAAGGCACCGCCGCCGTCGGTCAAGCCCGACACCTTCTTCGGCAGCGCCGGACTCATGCGCGCGAACGAATGGGAATTCCGGCAACGCGGCGAGAGCGGCCTTTGGGTTTCGGAGCTATTCCCGCACCTCGCCTCGGTGGCGGACGAACTCACCGTGATCCGCTCCATGCATTCCGAGTCGGCGAATCACACCCCGGCCAGCTTCCTGCAAAACACCGGCTTCCAGATGAACGGTTTTCCGGCGCTGGGAAGCTGGCTCTCCTACGGGCTGGGGAACCTCTCGGACTCGCTTCCCACCTTCATCGTCCTGCCGGATGCCCGCAGCCTGCCCAACAACGGCGCAAGCAACTGGGGCAGCGGATTCCTCCCGGCCGAGCACCAGGGCGCGCTCTTCCGCGCCGGCGACCAGCCCGTGCGGAACCTTTTCCCGGAACGCAAGATCGACCCGGCGACGGAGCGCGAGTCCCGTGGGTTGCTGGAAATGATCAATCGTCGCCATGCTGCCGAACGCGCGGGCGAGGACCTGCTCACCGCCCGTCTGCGCGCCTACGAAATCGCCGCCCGGATGCAGACCTCCGTTCCCGAGGCGATCGATTTTGCCACCGAACCCGAACACATTTCCCGGCTCTACGGCCTGGATCAGAAAGAGACCGCCGACTGCGGGCGGCGATGCCTGCTCGCGCGGCGGCTCCTTGAGCGCGGGGTTCGTTTCGTGCAGATCTACTCCGGTGGTGCCTTCGGCGGAACTCCGCGCCACGGCTGGGATGGCCATGAGGACAACCGCGAAAACCACTCCCGCGAAGCAGGACTCATTGATCGTCCGGTCGCCGGACTCATCAAGGATTTGCGGCAGCGCGGCATGTTGGAAGACACCCTCCTGCTTTTCACTTCCGAGTTTGGTCGCACGCCTTTCACCCAGGCACCGGCAGGCAAACTCGGCCTTGGCCGCGACCACAATCCGGAGGGCTTCACCGTCTGGCTGGCTGGCGCCGGCCTGAAGAAGGGATTCGTCTATGGAGCCACCGACGAGGTCGGCTGGAAGGCCGTGGAGAACCCGGTTTCATGGCCTGATTTCCACGCCACGGTCCTGCACCTGCTCGGGATCGATCACGAGCGGCTGACCTACTATCACAACGGCATCGAGCGCCGCCTCACCAATGTTCACGG
>CAZUUP010000621.1:0-3558 GCA_964623105.1 uncultured Akkermansia sp. | reverse complement strand
ACACGCCCTTCAACCTCGACACCGTCGAGAAGGAACAGTCGCGGGCCATGGCGCGGAACTGGGGCTTCGCCATCGTCGGCGGCAACCTCATGCGCGTGAACCGCGCCGAAATGGGCCCCGCGTTTGTCGCCGGCCTCGCGGACCTTGCCGCCCGCAGCGGTCACGCCGAACTCGCCCACGCCCCGCTCATTTTCTCCAGCATGTCCGCCGGCACCGGCATGTGCCTCGCGCTCGCCGAGCATCTGCCCGAACGCACGCTCGCCTGCGGCCTCGTCGCCCTCGAGGTCGGTCCCGAGACCTCCGCCGTCCGCGACGTGCCGATGCTAACGATCTTCGGCTCGAAAGACGGCAAGCAGTTACCGCAGCTCGAAGCCCTGCTGCCCAAGCGCCGCGCGGAATTTGATGCGTCCTGGGCCATCGCCGTGCAATGGAGCCGCGGCCACGAATGGGGACAGGCGAACAATCTCCTCTGGCCGTTCTTTGACGAAATCATCCGCCAGCGTTACCCCGTCGTCGCCGCGCCCGCCAGCGGCCCCGTGCAGCTCCGCCGCTACGATCCCGCACGCGTCTGGCTCGCCGATCCGGCCAGTTGGAAAAGCCGCGCCCCCACCATCGCCGCCGCCGCGAGTTACACGGGCAACAAAGCCGCCGCCGGCTGGCTGCCCGGCGAGGACGTGGCCCGCGTATGGCAAAGCTTCGTCGTGGACAAGCCCCTCGTGCAGATCATCGAGCCTTCCTCGCAAGGCGACAAAAAGCCGCTGGCCATTTTCGCGCCGGACAAACAGTTCGCGGTTCAAATCCAGATTAATCCCGCCTTTGCCGCGCAGAAGGTGATTCTCTTCGACCGCGCCACCCGCCTCGGCGAAGCACCCGTCGCGTCCGGCAAAGCGGAGCTTCTCATTGGCCCCCTCGCCCCCGGCTTTCACACCCTCATCGCCCACGCCATCAACGCGACCGGCGCGGTCGAACTCTCCCGCCCCGCGACCACCCTGATTCAATCACCGGCCGCCAGCGCATCGTCAAACAACCCGAAATAATGCACTCGCCCAGCCCCAACCGCAGCCGCCGACGCGAGGCGGCGGATCAGCGAACGGCCACCGTTCAAACGGTTCGCCTCCTTGCCCCGGCAGCTACCGCGATCCTTTTGATTGTCGCGACGCTCGCCTTCTCCAACTCCACTTCCGCCGCGCCCGCCGCCTCCCCAATCGCCCTCGACCAAGCCCTCCGCCCCTTCCTCGCCGACCATTGCGTGAAATGCCACGGCCCTGAGAAACAGAAGGGCGACCTCCGTCTCGACACGCTCATTCTCACCGGCGACCTCGCCAAGGACCGCGAACTCCTCACCCTCGTCCGCGACCAGCTTCGCGACGGCCTCATGCCGCCGAAAAAGGAAAAGCAGCCCGACGCCGCTCTCGCCCTCCGCATCGTGTCCGCCCTCACGCAAGCACTCCCCAAGCCCCAGACCGCCGAGCAATTCGCCAGCGACCAGTTGCCGAACAAGGGCAACCTGCTTCCCCACGACCTCCTGTTCGGCCAGCCCGCTGGTGACGTGACGCCGCCCGCCGCGCGGCTCTGGCGCTTGAATTCCGACTCCTACCTCGGCCTCGTCAGCAGCGTCTCCCGCGCCCGCATGGACAGCCTCGTGAAGCCCTTCACCCTCATCCCCGACCGGGGCCTGAAGGACTACGCCGCGCTCTATTCGATGGACGAGCCGACCACGGAAATCCTCCTCCGCAATGCCGCCGCCATCGTCGAGCGCCAGACCGCGCATGAACTCAAGGACGGCAAACCCAGCGGCAAAAACGACACCATCCGCGAGTTCGTCGCGCTGATGAATCCCGCCACGCCGCCCACACCCGAACAACTCGCCGCCGCCGTGAAACAGCAATTCACCCTCGCCATCGGTCGCGTGCCCGGTCCCGACGAAATCGCCCGCTACCAGTCCCTCTACGAAAAATGCGCGCGCGACGGCGACGCTCCCGCCGCCGTGAAGACCGTGCTCCAAGCCGTGCTTTTGCGCGCCGACGCCATCTTCCGCTCCGAACTCGGCGGCACGCCCGACGCCCGCGGCCGCGCCCTGCTCGCGCCCGCCGAACTCGCCGCCGCCCTCAGCCTCGCCGTCGGCAACAAACGCCTCGAACCCCTCACCACCGCCGCCGCCAAGGGCGAACTCGCCACCAAGGAACAAATCGCCGCGCGCCTCCAGGCCGTCCTCGACAACCCCGACAAACGCCTCGACACCTCGCGCCTGCTCGGCTTCTTCCAGCAGTATTTCGAGTACCACCGCGCGCCGGACATTTTCAAAGAGGCGCGCTTTCCCTTTGCCGAACAGGCCAACGAATGGGCGCTCCGCCGCGGTGCCTGGCCCAAGGGCGACGAATCCAAGCACGGCTCCATCCACCATCCCGCCAATCTCGTGGCCGACACCGACCGCCTCGTGCAGCGCATTCTCGACGACGACAAGGATGTCCTGCGCCAGTTGCTCACCACCGACTTCACCTTCGTGAACCTGCGCCTCAAGGAGGACAAAAAGACCCGGCAGAAAAACGTCCCCGTCCCCGCATCCGAGGTGAACGACCGCGGCATCGTTGGCCCGCATTATGTCTATGGCTTTGACACCTGGCCCGCCGCGCAGCCCGTCAAAGCCCCAGCCGACAAACCGCGCCTCGGCATCCTCATGCAACCCGCGTGGCTCACGGCGCACTCGACCAATTTCGAGAACGACCCCGTCCGCCGCGGCCGCTGGATTCGCGAACGCCTCCTCGGCCAGACCGTGCCCGACCTGCCCATCGGCGTCGTCGCACAGGTCCCCGACGAACCGCACCGCCCCTTCCGCGATCGCCTGCAAGTCACCCGCGAAGCCAAATGCTGGAAGTGCCACCAGTGGATGGACGACCTCGGCCTGCCCTTCGAGCAGTTCACTCACTACGGCGTTTATCAAAAGGCTGAGCTGGTCGTGGACGCCGACGCCACCGCGAAGAACGTGGACAAGAAAGGCCAGCCCATCAGCAAAGTCTTCACCACCGTCCCGCTGAACACCGCGGGCGAAATCGCCCACACCGGTGACGCCAAGCTCGACGGCCCCGTGAAGGACCCCTACGAACTCGTCCGCCGCCTCGCCGACTCCGAGCGCGTGCGCCAGGTCTTCGTGCGCCACGCCTTCCGCTACTTCATGGGCCGCAACGAATCCCTCTCCGACGCGCGCACCTTGCAGGAAGCCGACCGCGCCTACGTCAACAGCGGCGGCAGCTTCAAAACCCTCGTCATCTCCCTGCTCACGTCGGACTCTTTCCTCTACCGCTCGTCCGCAGCCGCGACAGCCCAAAGCCAATGACTCACAAAATGATGGGGACAAAATAATGGAACATAGAAAAGTCACACCTCCCCTCCCCATCATTTTGTACCCATTATTTTGTAAAAACCATCTTGTTCGCCCGCCGCCGCGCCACCACAAAACCAATGACTCGCAAAATGATGGGCACAAAATGATGGAACATCGAGACGTCACACCTCCCCTCCTCATCATTTTGTACCCATCATTTTGTAAAAATAATTGTG
>CAZUUP010000620.1:0-3578 GCA_964623105.1 uncultured Akkermansia sp. | reverse complement strand
TGCTCCAACCCGCTGGCCCGGCGCGACTTCGGCAAAACCTTGCGGAATCACTGCGTCCGCTGAATTGGGCTTCCTGCTGGAGCGCCTGGCGGAGGGCGCGCGGCGTCTGCTTTTCCAGGACGCACACTTCGACGGCCCCTTTGCGGGCGGAATTGACCGGCACGCCCGCAATGGCCATCGCCTGGCGGAAGAAGACTTCCACATCGGCGGGACTACCGAGCGCCCGACGAACGGCGTTCATTTCGGCAGCGACGAGTTCAGGTTTCAGCGCATGCTGCGCGTATCGAGACCGCCTGGCCTTCTAGTTGTCGCGAGCGTTCTCCTACTGCTGGTGCAGCGCTTCCTTCTGTGCCTTCGCCGCGCCGCCAAAGTCGAAGCCGAGCTGTTCCGCGGGTCCGCGCGTCAATTCACGGAACAAGGCCCCCTCGAACAAGGCTTCGGCCACTTCCCCGCTGGAGCCAGGCACCGCGACCGAAACCCCGAGGTCGCTCTTGATGCTCTTGTGCTTGCGCAGAAGCACATCGAGGATGACGCCGTCAATCGGGTTGTCGCGGCCGTAGAAGGTGAGAACACGCACCTCGGTGGTCTTCTGGCCGAAACGGTCCACGCGGCCTTCCCGTTGCTCGTGACGGGTGGGGTTCCAGCACAGGTCGTAGTGAACCACCGCGTCGAAATCGCTTTGCAGGTTGATGCCTTCGGAGAGGCAATCGGTGCAAACCAGGACATGCTGGGGCGAGGCCGCCAGGGTGGCGATGCGGCTCTCGCGTTCATGGGGCGGCAGCGTGCCCGTGACAGAGTCCACGGCGATGTTCTTGCCAAGAACCTCGCGCAGGTGCCGGGCGACGTAATCCGCGGTGTCAATGAAGCGGCAGAAGGCAATAGGCCGGCACCCTTCGGCGAGCAGGGCTTTGATGTGCTTGGTGGCTTCGATGAGTTTCTGGTCGGATTTGCCGGCCAGTTCCTCGGCCCGGCGGGCGAACGCCAACAACTTGCGGCGGGTTCCCTCGGCGGAATTCTCGCTGGCATCCGAGCCGGGGCTGAAATCGAAGGCCGCCATGTCGTCCGTGTCGTCCTGATCCAGCACGGTGCGACGGCCGATCTCGTTGGCTTCCTCCTCGGATTGCGCCTCATCCACGGCAGCACGGCTGCTTAGCGTGGCGACCGCGGCATCCGGACTGGAGGAGAAGCAGCGCAGCAAAGCGAGCGCAGACCAATAGCGGACCCGGCGGGCACGGCGCTGCTGATCGCCGGTGGTGACGAATTCACGCGCGAACTCGATCACGTCGTTGAAGAGCTTCCGGTATTCAGTGCTGAAGGCGTAAGTCTCCTCTTTATCCAGGCGTTTCGGGAACGAGGTGTCCGTGTCGAGGAAGTGGCGAATGTCGGCGCGACGGCGTTGGACCCGATGCAGCGCCAACTTCTTGCGAAGCGATTCGCGGGTGTCGATTTCGATCTCGGTGGGCAGGTTTTCGAACTCATCGTCCAGCAACCCCAGCAGCGCCCGGAAGGCGAGTTCGTTGCCGCTGTGCGGCGTGGCGGTGACGAGAACGACGTGGCGGTCGGGCGTTTGCGTGATCTGGCGGATGAGTTCGTAACGGAGCTGACGGCCAGCGCCTTTGCCGCCGGCGGGCGAGCAACCGTGCGCTTCGTCCACAATGACAAACTCGGGGCACTTGTGAGCGAAATCGTCACGCCGCCCTTTGCCCTTGATGAAGTCGGTGGAGACGATGACGAAGGGATGGCGGTCGAACATGGAAACACCGAGCGGCAAATCACGTTCGAGCCGCTGGATGGTGCTGCTGAGAATCAGTTCGGCGTCGATGTGAAACTTGGAAGCCAGTTCCTTTTGCCACTGTTCGGCCAAATGCGGCGGACAGAGGACGGCGAGGCGTTTGATTTCACCACGATCGAGCAACTCGCGGGCGATGAGACACGCTTCAGCAGCTCAAGTCCGGCTGAAAGAGCGGCTGCTGTTTGGGGAATTCAAAAATGCTATCGAGATGAATCCCGCAAGGTCCCCGCAAGTTCGCCATGAACACCCGCCAACGGTTAACCTTCCGTTTCATGATCGAAGAGGGGTCCACGTTTCATCGGATGCACAGCTCCACTGGATCGCCAATTTCAGAGTCGGGCTCTCCGGCTTTCACGACGACAGTTCAGGCAGCGAGGATTGGGCGCTTTTGAGGGCGAAAGTCAGGACGGACAAGAGAAAATTCTTACTAATATTCTTACTATGTGGAGATTAGCTGGGGCGACACTCTCAATTTATCATATTTTGCAGGGCATTTGATGAAGTGGAGCGGGTGAAGGGAATCGAACCCTCGTTTCGATTCCGGCCCTTTGATTTGAGAAAACCCCAATGTTTTCCACATAATCAAACACCATTGACGCGGGTGGATGTTAGCAATACGTTAGCAGGCATGGCATCCATCCACCAACGGCCCGGCTCAAAATTCTTTCACGCGGCATTTCGCGACGCCTCCGGGCGGCTCGTGCTCCGCTCCACCAAAACCGACGACAAGCAACGGGCGATGGACATCGCCATCACCTTCGAGCGGACGGCTCGACGGGCGGCAACCCTCACCGAAGAGCAAGCCCGGAAGGTTATTTCCGATTTGATGGAACGGGCGGGCAGCGGCCCGGTGCGCGCTCCATCCACCGCCGATTTCCTCGCGGAGTGGCTCGCATCCAAAACCGCCACCAAGAGCGGCGGCACGGCGGAACGCTACGGCGGCACGGTGAAGGCGTTTCTCGCCACCCTTGGCCCGCGCGCATCCATTCCCATTTCGAGCATCGTCGCGCGGGACGTGCAAAAGTTTGTCACTTACCGGATGGAGCAAGGCGTTGCTCCCGGCACGGTGGGCTTGGATGCGAAGATAATCCGCACCGCGTTCAACCTCGCCCGCAAGCAAGGCATCATCGGCAGCAACCCAGCCGACGCCATCGAATTGCCGGAGCGGGACAGCGTGGAGCGCGGGACGTTCAACCCGGCGGAGATTCGGATGCTCGTGGACGCGGCCACCGGCGAATGGAAAACGCTCATCTTGGCGGCGTATTTCACCGGCGCGCGACTCTCCGATTGCGTTGCGCTCGAATGGAGCCAAATCAATTTCACCAAGGGCACCGTTTCCTTCAAAACCAAGAAAACGAAAACCGCGCTTGAGCTTCCACTTCACAAGGAGTTGCAAGCCCACCTCGAAGCCCTTGCCGGTGACACGCCGGAAAAGGCAGTCATGCCGGGCATGGCGGGCAAAGGACCGGGCGGACGGCACGGCTTGAGCGAATCCTTCAAGGCCATCGTCCGGCGCGCGGGACTCGACCTGCAAGAAGTCCAAGGCGGCGGCGTGCGGAAGCTTAACAAGCGGACCTTCCACAGCCTGCGGCACAGCCACGTTTCCGCTTTGGCGAATGCGGGCGTGAGCGCGGAATTGCGGATGAAAATCACCGGCCACAAGAGCGCGGAAATCCACGGCGGCTACACGCACCACGAGCGCGAGCAACTCGCGGCGGCAATGGCGAAACTCCCCTAATCGCCGCGTAATTTTCTGAAACTTGAAAAAAATCTCGTCACAACACAC
>CAZUUP010000619.1:0-3578 GCA_964623105.1 uncultured Akkermansia sp. | reverse complement strand
GATCCAGCCCGGGATGATCCGCCGCGCCGGCATCGCTCCGCTCCTCCGCAAATCCGTCCCCGCCATGATGGCAGCCAAGTCGGTCCAGGCGTTGGCGATCGCGGCGTAAAGGATCACGGGGCACCACGATCACGCCTTATGACTACTTCCACACATTCATCGTCGCGAATGGGCGACGCCGCGGGCGATTGCATGGTGCGCGTCCTGGTGTTGGACGACAACGCGATGATCACCGACATGTTGGGCTCGATGCTGGAGATGTTCGGGTATCGGGCAGTGACCGCCAATGCGGGTGCGGAAGCGTTGTACCTCCTTTCGACGGATCATTTTGATGTTGTTTTGTCGGACATGCGGATGCCGCTGATGGATGGGCCCGAGTTTTTCCGGCGTGCGGTGGCGGAGCATCCGGAGTTGTCGAGCCGGATTGTCTTTCTGACGGGTGATTCCGTGGGGGATGGAGCGCGCGAGTTTTTGTCTCAAACGGCCTGCCCATATTTGACGAAGCCTTATACGATGCAGAACCTGCGTTCGGTGGTGGAATCCATGCTGCAAGAGCGGTCGCAGGCCGCGTGAAAGGCGGCACGAACGCGAATTCGCGTCGAACCTTGAGCCATCTACGGAACGCCGGTGGGCGTGAAGCGAGCGGGCGTTTTCTTCTGCGCAGCTCGGACATGAAGCGAGGAGTTGCTGAAGACTTTGAACCTTTGGTGGGGCTCCCGGCGGTGCGTTGGTTGCATTTCTCCCTTCTCGAATTCGGCTGCTGCCGGTTGAAAGCGGTCTCGGCCCGGTGTCGCGCCCGCCTCGCCGGGGAGCGCGAGGCGGGGCGGGAAATCGGGGACGGCGGGAAACGGTGGGCGGCAACTTTGACTTTCACGGGTGGTTCTCCTAGCTTCCGCGGCCATGAAAATTATCCGGCATTTCGATGCTGATTACGAAGCGCGGTTGCGTGAAGTGGCGGCGGCGACGTCGTTGTTTGATCCGGTGATCGAGCAGCGGACGCGGGACATTGTGAACGCGGTGCGCGAGCGGGGGACGGCGGCGGTGCTGGAATTTACGGAGCGATTCGACGGGGCGCGATTGACGGAGGAGCAACTGGCGGTGACGCAGGCGGAACTGATGGCGGCCTCGCTCAAGGCGGATGCGGCGCTGCGGGCGGCGGTGACTGCCGCGGCCAAGAACATCGCGGCGTTCGCGCGGCGCTCGCGGCGGCGGAACTGGTCGGCGCGCAATTCGCACGGGGCGCTGGTGGGCGAGAAGTTCGATCCGTTCCAGCGGGTGGGGGTTTACATTCCGGGTGGGACGGCGCCGCTCGTATCAACGGCGCTGATGACGATCACCCTGGCGCGGGTGGCCGGTTGCCCGGAGATCGTGGTTTGCACGCCGTGCGGGCGGGACGGGACGGTGAACCCGGCGCTGTTGTTTGCGGCGCGGACGGCCGGGGCGACGGAGATTCACAAGATTGGCGGGGCGCAGGCGATCGCGGCGATGGGGTTTGGCACTTCCACGGTGGCGCCGGTGCAGAAGATTTTTGGGCCGGGGAACGCCTATGTGGTGACGGCCAAGCGGCTGTTGTTCGGGCAGGTGGCGGTGGATTTGCTGCCGGGACCGAGCGAGGTGCTGGTGCTGGCGGATGATTCGGCGAAGCCGAAACTGGTCGCGGCGGACCTGCTGGCGCAGGCCGAGCATGGCTCGGGACACGAGCGGGTGTGGCTGGTGACGACCTCGGCGAAGTTGCTGCCGGCGGTGGAGAAGGAAATTGCGCGGCAACTGGCCGGATTGTCGCGGCGCGAATTCATCACCAAGGCGCTGGAAAACAACGGGTGGATGATTCAGGTCAAGTCGCTGGCGGACGGGATTGCGCTGGTGAACCGACTGGCACCGGAGCATTGCGAGGTGATGGTGCGTTCGCCGCGGCGGGTGGCGGAACGGATTTTGACAGCGGGTGCGATCTTCCTTGGGGACTGGTCACCGACTGTGTTGGGGGATTATGTGGCCGGCCCCAGTCACACGCTGCCGACGGGCGGGGCAGGGCGGTCGTTCGCGGGATTGACGGTGGATCAGTTTCAGCGGCGGACCAGCGTGGTCGAGTACGGGCGGACGGGACTCAAGCGGGCGTTGGCAAGCGTGAAGAAATTCGCCGAACTCGAGGGGTTGGACGCGCACGGGAAGTCGGCCGAGATCCGTTCCTGACGCGGGCCGTCGGGCGAGAGTCGGGCGGTGCAGAGTTGGTGCGCCGCGCCTACTGCAAGGCAACGCTGCGCCAATGGGAGTGGTTCGGCCGGGGATTAGGTTTTCGGCGGTCCCGGCTGATCAGATTCGCACCTTGAATTCCTCGCCCGCCTTCAGCGACAGCGCGAATCCCTCCATGAGCAGCGGAATCTGCTTGAGATCTTTCAAGCTGATCAATTCCACGGGCGAATGCATGTAGCGGTTCGGCAGGCTGATCAAGCCGCTCGGAATGCCGCCACGGGTCCAGAAGATTCCGTCCGTGTCGGTTCCACTCGTCGCGGACATTGCCTCGTGTTGCAACTCGATCTTGCGCGCCCTGGCCACCTGCTGCACCCGCGCCATGATCTCGGGATGATTGCACCCGCCATGGGTGATCGCCGGTCCGCCGCCGATCCGGATGTCGCCGTGCTGCTGCTTGTTGACTGTGGGATAATCGGTGGCGTGGGTGACATCGACCACGAGACACGCGTCGGGCTTGAGCGTGTAGGCAATCTGGCGGGCGCCGTACAACCCGACCTCTTCCATGATGTTCGACACCGCGCAGACCTCGGCCTTGAGCTTGTGCCGTTGTCCGTGCAGCAGGCGCAGGGTTTCCGCCACCGCCCACGTGCCAATTCGGTTGTCAAACGCCCGTGCAATCGCCAGGTCATCCCGGAGCAGTTCGAATTCGTCCACCAGTGTGATGGGGTTGCCAATTTCGACGAGGCTGCGGGTCTCCTTTCGGCTGCCGGTACCGATGTCGATGAACAGGTCGTGGATTTCGGGAACCTTCCGCTCCTTGTCCAGCTTGCTCAGATGTGGCGCCACATTCCCGACGACGCCGCGCACCGGGCCGTTCTTTGTGTGAATCGTGACCCGTTGCGCCTTTGTGATCGCGGGGTCCACTCCTCCGAGTCGGCGGACGTAGATGAATCCATCGCTGTCGATGTAATTGACCACCATCGCAATTTCATCCGCGTGTCCGGCCAGCATCAACCGGGGCGAACCGCCCTTGTTCAGCACCGCCACGCAATTCCCGTAGGCATCGCTGAACGTCTCGTCCGCGAACTCGGACACATAATCCAGCCATACCCGCTGTCCCTTTGCCTCGTGGCCGACGGGGCTGGGCGTGTTCACCAGTTTCGTGAGGAATTCCAAAGATTCTTTGCGCATGGCGGCAGAGTAGCCGCGCTCTCGGCGTAAAATCAAATCCTCCCGTCGGCTGCCATTTTTTTGGGGCTACAGACCAAGCTTCCGATACCCCCTTTTTCTAAGAGCGTGTTTGCAAACTCTCGAGAACCGCCGCGTGAGGGCCCGCGGCCTGCAAGCTTGGGCCGAAAAGCCCGTTGCCTGTAGGCCCGGTGCCCTCA
>CAZUUP010000618.1:0-3585 GCA_964623105.1 uncultured Akkermansia sp. | reverse complement strand
TCAACGCCGCGGGCGGCTGGGACACGACGTATCTGATGGACCCCAAGGGTGTGAATGAAATCAACCGCCTGTTCAAGGAGGGCGACATTCTGACCAAGGGCGTACACAAGTTCGCGCCGACCGAGAAGCACAAGACCGGCGGCATGAGCAACGAGCAGTTCTTTGGCGAGTTCGGCAGCGAGTTGCTCACATTCAACGGGCTGGATTATTCGGTGAACAATCACGCGCCGGGCGCGCGGTACATGGCCACGGGCAAGCTCGACAGTCTGGCGTATCCGACGTTTGCCGCGCTGGTGGCTGCGTGCAAGGGGCCGACGTGCCCGCTGTCCTTTCTCACGTTCGGCAACTATTCAGCCACGGGAAATGTCGTCGCGATGTCGCGCGTTCCGTACCTGCCGTCGCTGCAGAAGATCGCGAATGCCGATCACATCGAGGGCAATCTGCGTTCGCCGTATCACGAGGATTTTGCGCTGGCGCGCATCGAGCAGGCGCTGGCGGATCAGCGCCAGTCCCGCGCGCCCTTGCCGCTGCTGCCGCGGCAGGAGCGTGCGGAGTCGATGCTCTACGCCGCGCAGGTGAACTCAAAGACAATGGCGCGGGTGACGCCGCACATTCCCAAGGATGTGCCCAAGGAACGGCTTGCGCAGCAGGCGGAGATTGCGCTGGCATCGTTCAAAGCGGGCGTGTGTGTTTCGGCGAACCTGAGCATCGGGCAGTTCGACAGCCATGCGAACAATGATCCGGACCAGATGAAGCTGATTCCCGAGCTGCTCGCGGGCATCGCCTACACGTTGCGGCGCGCGGAGGCGCTGAAGATCCGCGACCGGCTGGTGGTGGTGATGCAGAGCGAGATGGGTCGCACGCCGACTTATAACAAGGGCAACGGGAAGGACCACTGGTCCATCGGCTCGGTGATGTTTCTGGGGCCCGGCATCAAGGGCAACCGGGTCGTCGGCGCGACCGATGACAAGCAGTTTGGCGTGAACCTGAATCCGGCGACGTTGGCGCTGGACAAGGAAAAGGGCGTCAAGGTCCGGCCGGAGCATGTGCATGAGGCGTTGCGCGAATTCGCCGGGATCGCGACGCATCCGCACGCGAAGAAGTTCCCGCTGGGCTTGACCGAAAAGGAGAAGCTGCGGGGATTTTGGGGGTGAGCCGTGGTGGCTTCGCCCAGGGCGGCAGGGGGGATTTCCGGCTGGGATTGGTGCCGGTGCAACTCACTGGCCACGCAGGCCGGTGAGGGCCATGAGCTTGGCGGTTTCGCGGTAGGCTTCCTCGACCCACGCGACGATTTTGTCCGGTTCGGGGGAGTATTCGAGTTCGATTGACACGACGCCGTCGATGGCAAGTTCCCTGATGGCGTGGAGGTAGGGGGCGAACTTGACGACGCCGCGACCGGGGGGCAGGTCGCCGTGGACCTTGCCGTCGCAATCGCTGATGTGGACGTGAATGGCGCGGCCTTTGAGCTTGTGAAGATCGGCGGGGGAGGTGTCGGAGAGAACGAGGTGGGAGATGTCGATGTTGGCGCGGACGCGGGGGTGGTTGACCTCGTCCACGAAGCGGACCATGGAATCGACGTTGTGAAGGAGGCTGAGGCGGAAGGGTTCGAGTTCGAGGGCGATGTCAACTTGCTTGCGGTTAGCGTAATCACCGAGGCGGCGGCAGGTTTCGACGGCCCACTGCCATTGAGCGGCAGGAGGGATGACTTCGCGCTGCCAGATGTATTCGCCGAGGACGAGGAGAATGTTGCGGGCGCCCCAGGTGTGGGCGAGGTCGATGAATTTTTTGGTGCGTTCGACGTGGAATTCGCGGACGGGGTCGTTGAAATCAATGAGGCCGACGCTGACGACGGGAAGGGAGATGATGGGGAGTTTCAACCTTGCGCAGGTGCGGCTGACGAGCTGGATTTCGCGGCGCGAGATGGTGGTGGCTTCGGTGAAGATGTCCACGCAGTCGAAGCCGATACGGGCGATGTGGCCGAGGCCGGTGGCGGTGTCCATGCCGACTTGTTGAAAGGCGGAGTTGATGAGGCCGAGTTTCATGGGTTGGTGATGATTAGAATTGCCGGGTTTCGGGAGCGAGGATTGCTAGGCGGGGGCGGGTTGGCAACGGCTTTTGCGGAATTCGCGGGTGGCGTTTGCATTCGGTATGCGGCCGGGGGAAGATGCGGGTGGCGGCTTGGGCGGCGGGAATTCGACTGGTGCTCAGTTTTGCGATTATGAAAACAGTTACGCTGATCCTATTGGCGGCGGGTTTGGCAGGTGTCACCGGGTGGCAGATGAAGTCGCGCGAGGCGGCGCGGGGGGAGCGTGAGAGAGTTTCTCGATTGGAGGAGGAATTGCGCCGGGCGCGGGCCGAGCAGGAAAGGCTGGCGTCCGCGGCGGCTGATGCGGGGGAATGGGCGCGCTTGCGGGCGCAGGCGGCGGAGGTTCATAAGCTGCGCGGGGAGGTGGGCGGTTTGCGGCGAGAGCTGGACGAGGCGCGCCGGAAACTCATGGCCGCGCCTCCCAAACCCGGGGTGCCGGGGGAGGCTGTTCCGGCGAAGAAAGAAGTGCAGGTGATGGTGGACGCGAGGTTCCTGGAGCTGGACTGGGAGGGAAAGGCGTTGCAAGTGCCAGGAATGGCGGCGGTGCTGACTGCGGGGAATAACGGCGTGGTGATGAAGCGCGAGCAGGTGGAGGAATTGATGAAGGAGTTGCAGACGGCACGCGGAGTCGATGTGTTGAGCGCGCCTCGGGTCGTGACCCGGGATGGGCAGGAAGCGGTGGTGCAGGTGGGTGGGACAGTCACGCTGCCGCATCCAGTAACCGGGGCGGCGACGGAGATGCCGACGGGGATTACGATGCGGGTGTTACCGACGCTGGCATTGGATGGAGCGACAGTCCGGCTGGAGGTGGGATCACAAATCGTGGAGGTGGATTCCCGGGCGAACTTGCAGGGAGCCACGGAGCGGTTTTTGCGAACGAACCGTCTGGAGACGGTCGTGGAGGTCGCCCGGGATCACGGGGTTCTGATCGCGTGCCCAAAGGCACCGGTGGAGGTGCGGCGGGAGCAGCGCGGGCCGGATGAACCGGGCGGGATTACCACGGTGAAGACGGTGTTTGAACGGATACGGATACTGCTGTTGATCCCGTCGGTGGTGCGGGATGGCAAGTGACCGGCGGCGGCGCGCGAAATATGGCTGCGCGGCAATTTGCGTTCGTATCGCGAGCCTGGGCTAAGAAATTTTTGGCAAGGCGAATTCCTTGCGATGCTCGCGGCCGACGAGCTTGTTTGCCTCGGGGTCGTCGAACAGTTCGGTTGCCGGGTCGATGCGAAGGCGTTTGCGGGTTCGCCAGGCGATGTTGCCCGCGTGGCACATCAGGGTGCTGACGTGGCCGGAATAAATCTCCTGGTTGAGGGTCTCGCGCTTCCGGTTTTTCACGGCATCGAGGAAGTTGCGGATGTGCTGCTGCTGTCCGGCGTCGCCGCGGCCCTCCTTCATCACCTTGCCGGCGGGGTCGAAGGCCTTCCAGGAGGTGTTGGTGACGAGCATCCAGCCGTTCTCGCCGTGGATGACGGCACCTTCGCCGGCGTCGTGGAGGC
>CAZUUP010000617.1:0-3588 GCA_964623105.1 uncultured Akkermansia sp. | reverse complement strand
GCTGGCGCACTTCTTTGAACGCTACCATCGCCACCCATCCCACGCCCTTCGACTCCTCCTCAAAGCCTCCCCCGTTCTATGACCACGCCAGCCAAACGCCTTGAATGGAATCCGAACGGCCTTCCTTCGGCAGCCCCGCGCGTTGACGGAGCGTTGCCGCAATCACGAGCGAGAACGCAAACTCAAAGGGGATTCCCCGGTCGGACGGCTTCGGTCCTTTCACCTACAGGCGAGGTTGTGGTGCGGATGCCGTCGATTCCGAGGTCGCTGGCAGGTGCGGCGCGTTTTGGCAGCATCGGCGTCCACGGCAGGCGACGGCGAGGTACGGTGTTTCGATCGTCGTCCGGTCTTGAGAGGGGAAAGGAAGGGCGCACGGGGCCGATTTGGCGCGCTGATTTGGGCGTGACTTCACCGGGGTGACGTGGCAAAGAAATGGCCCCTATGAAAAACGCAATGATCATCGGTGCGCTGAGCCTCCTGTTGGGTGCGGGCAGCGCTTTCAGTCAAGAAACCAAAAAAGAAGAAAAGAAACCTGTGAACGCCAAAGAAGTAGCCGTCATCAAGACATCGGAAGGTGAAATGGTCCTCGAGTTCTGGCCCGAGGTCGCGCCGGGGCATGTGGAAAATTTCAAGAAGCTGGCCAGCAAGGGTTTTTATGATGGCACCTGTTTTCATCGGGTGATCAAGGGCTTCATGATTCAGGGCGGCGATCCGCTCACCAAAGATGAGGCCAACGCGGGCCGTTGGGGCACGGGCGATCCGGGCTACAAGATCAAGGCGGAGTTTAATGACCGCCGACATGTCAAAGGCGTCCTCTCGATGGCGCGTGCGGGTCATCCGGACTCGGCTGGGTCTCAGTTCTTCATCTGCCACGCGACTGCTTCCAATCTTGACGGCCAGTACACCGCGTTCGGCAAACTGATCAAAGGCGAAGACGTCCTCGACAAGATTGCGACAACGCCGTGCGCAGGTCCGCAGCGCAGCACTCCCGTCAAGCGCATGAACGTCGAGAGCGTCAAGATCGTGCCCGCGGATTCGATCAAGTAATCGCCTGCCTTTTCAATCGTGCGGGTGGGGCCTGGCTCCACCCGCATTTTTGTTTCATGGACTTGCAGCAACTGGCGCAGGTGATGGTGGCCCTGGGGTGTCCGCCGGACAAAGCCCCGGAGATGGCCGCGCAACTGGACAAGCGGGCGCGGCAGTTGAGCGAACTGAAGGGCCGGACCTACGACGAGGCGATGACGCATCTGCTCGGGCTGATGCGTCAGGGTTGGGCGGCGAAGGAGCGTGGATTGTGAGGCGCGGGGAGAAGCTCAAAGCTCAAAGTTCAAAGCTCAAAGAAACCATCAAATATCAAGCTCCACGCGCAGCGGCCAGCGACCTCACTTTTCATGCTCGTCACCCATTGCACCTCGGGAGGCTCTGATTGGAAGCTTGAGGCTTGGGGCTTGGTTACTTTCCTTGAGCTTTGAGCTTTAAACTTTGAGCTTTCTCTTCCTCCACCGTTGCCCGCGAGACCGCGGCAAACTCTGAAGTTTTTATGATCAAACCCTGGCAGCAACTTCGCACCCGTCCGCTCGGTGATTTCCGAATTTTCAACCTGCGCAGCGACGTGAAGGTGTCGCCGCGGACGGGCAAGGAGCATGATTTTTTTGTCCTGGACTGCCCGAACTGGGTGAACGTGGTCGCGGTGACGTCGCAGGATGAACTGGTGATGGTGGAGCAGTATCGGCACGGCTCGAACACGGTGGAGCTGGAGATTCCGGGGGGGCTGATCGACCGGACGGATGCGTCGCCGCTGGCGGGGGGCTTGCGGGAATTGCGCGAGGAGACGGGTTATGTGGGCGAGCGGGCGCAAATCCTGGCGCAGATTTATGCCAATCCGGCGATCATGACGAACACGTGTTTCACGGTGCTGGTCGAGAATTGCCGGTTGGAGCACGCCGTCGAGTTTGACAGCGGCGAGGACATGGTGACGCGCTTGGTGCCGGTGGAGACGATTCCGAGGCTCGTCGCCGAGGGGCGCATCGGACATTCGCTGGTGGTGGTGGCGTTGTATCATTTTGATCTCTGGCGGCGCGGGGTGAAGAAGCTGGGGCCGGCGTGACGGTTGGGCCAAGCCGTGGCTTTCAGGATTGCGGGGCAACTGCCGGGGAACGGGGATGAAGGGCCGGGAAAACAGGTGGCCGCCGACGCGCGGGCGGCTTGCGGTGCGGTGGCTGGGGCGGATTTCTGACCTTGCCCTGCCGATTGCGCCTCCTGTATTCCTGCCGTTTTGAAATGGCACGCGGGGACGTTGACTAGGGCATTATGAACTTTCTGGACAAACTAAAATTCGACGCGAACGGGTTGATTCCGGCGATCATTCAGGAGCAATCGACGGGGCGGGTGTTGATGATGGCATGGATGAACCGGGCGTCGCTGGAGAAGACGGTGGAGACGCGCAAGACGTGGTTCTGGAGCCGGTCGCGGCAGAAGTATTGGATGAAGGGGGAGTCCAGCGGGCATGTGCAGGTGGTGAAGGACATCGCATTCGACTGCGACGGGGACACGGTGTTGATCCAGGTGGAGCAGACGGGGGCGGCGTGTCACGAGGGGTACAAATCGTGCTTTTTCCGGTCGATCGAGGGGCAGGGGGAGGCGTTCCGGGTGACGGAGCCGCAGTTGGAAACGCCGGAGCAGATGTATGGGAAGAAGTGACGGCGCGGGCGGGCGGGCGGATGGCGCGCGCCGGTGCCGGCCACTGAAGCATGGATGAACTGGTGCCATTTGGCAGTCGCGCATACTGGTTTTTGCTGGGGCTGCTGGTGGCCGGGCGGGGGCTGGATTTTCTGAGCACCTGGGTGGCGACACCGAATCTGGTGCTGGAGGCAAATCCGGTGGCGCGGAAGCTGGGCTGGAAGTGGGGCGGGGTGGTGAACCTGGGATTGTGCGCGGGGCTGGCGTTCTGGGCGTTGCCGGCAGTGATCGTGACGACGACGAGCGTGCTGGTGGCGGCGCGGAATTTTCAGTCGGCGTGGCTGATGCGGACAATGGGGGAGAACGAGTACCGGGCGTGGATGACGGCGTGGGTGGAGCGGACGCCGTGGCCGTTGTATCTGTTTTGCCTGATGGGGCAGACGCTGCCGTTTGTGGCGGTGGGCGGGGCGTTGATGTATTGGGATGGCGACCGGTTGTGGCCGCTGGCGGCGGGGATGGGTTTGGTGGCGTATGGACTGGCGGTGGCTTTTTACAGCCTGCTTTCCGTGTGGCGCCTGCGGCGGTTCATGGGGTAGAACGCAGGGGAATGTGTGTATTTTCCGACGCAAGACGAGTTTGTGGCGCTGGCGCAGAAGGGAAATTTGATCCCGGTGGCGCGGCGGATTCTGGCGGATTTTGAGACGCCGCTGTCGGCGTATCGCAAGATTCGCGGGCATGATGAATCGTTCCTGTTCGAGTCGGTCGAGGGCGGGGAGCATCTGGGGCGGTACTCGTTTGTGGGGTGCAGTCCGCGGGCGGTGATCCGGCAGAGCGGGGCGCGGGTGGAGGTGATGAGTCACGGGCGGGTGACGGAGGAGTTTCAGGTGGGGGGCGTGGTGGTCGCGGGCG
>CAZUUP010000616.1:0-3594 GCA_964623105.1 uncultured Akkermansia sp. | reverse complement strand
GCATCACCCCGCGCAATCCGCACCGCCTCCCGCGCCCCTCCCGCCCCCGCCTGCGCCTTCAACAGATCAAACTATCCCCCCGCCGCCGCCAGCAAACTCTCCTGCCGCTGCGACTCCACCCCCCGGCTCGCCGCCTCCACCAACTGCTTCGCCGCCCGCGCCTTGTAAAACGCCTCCCCCAGTTCCACCTGCGCCACCACCGTGCCGCCCGCCGTGTACATCTGCTTGTTCGCGTCAAAAATCACTCCCCCGACATCTTGAATTCGGTTCTCATGCCGCCGATACGCCAACCCCGGCGACAGCCACGGGAAAAACTGCCACATCGCCCCCTCGTGATTCGCCCGCGCCTCCGCCAGCTTCTCAACCGAAATCTGCACATCCAGATTCTGCGCCCCAGCCAATCGCAATACCGCCGGTAAATCCAGCACCGCCCCCGCCAATCCGTTCGTCTCCGCCGCGCCCGCCCCCGCCAGTCCCACCAGTCCCACCACCACACTCCACACGATCAACCGCCTCCCGCAGCCGCGCCCCCCCCCGCGGCTCCCGCTGTCCGACTCCTGACTCCCGACTTCTGACTCCTGACTCCCGACTTCTGGTTTCTGACTTCCGACTTCTGGCTTCTTCATTTTCCCTCCACCACGTTGACCGCCTGCCCGTTCGTCAGCGACAGCTTGCCCGCCAGAATCAATCTCTGGCCCGGCACCACACCCGCGACAATCTCCACCATCCGCCCGTCATTGAACCCCAGTTTCACCGGCAACCGGTTCGCCTTGCCGCCCTCCGCCACAAAAACAAACCCCGCCGTCTTCTCCATCACCACCGCCTCCACCGGCACCAGCAACGCCTCCGCATGACGCTCCACCCCCACCCGCACCGTCGCATACATCCCCGGCCGCAACTCACCCTTCGGATTCGGCACATCCGCCTCCACCAGGATCGTCTTGTTCACCTCGTCCAGCACCCCCGCTGTCCGCGACACCACCGCCTCAAACGGCGCCCGTCCCGGCAACGCTTCCATCGTCGCCCGCACCGGTTGCCCCTTCGCCACCAAAGCCGCCTCCGCCTCCGGCACCAACACCTGCAATCGCACCGTCCGGAAATCCATCAACGTCAGCAACGCATTCTGCGAACTCGCGCTTCCGCCCGTGACCGGCGTGATGAACGCCCCCGGATCCACCCGCCGGTCCGTGATCGTCCCCGCAAACGGCGCCACAATCTTCCGAAAACCCGCCAGCGCCGCCGCGCGCGCCGCCCCCGTCACCGCCACCTCCCGCATCGCCGCCGCCACCTCCTGTGCCGCCACCCCCGCCTGCGCCGCCGCCGCCGCCGCCTCCACCGCCGCCTGTGCCGCCGCTCCCGTCGCATGGGCCATCTCCAGGCGCGCCCGCGCCGTATCCACCGACTGCTGCACCACCAGATCCGGCGCCTTCTCGTGCGCCCGTTTCACCCGCTCAAACTCCAGCGCCGCAATGTCCAGCTCCGCCTTTGCCCGCGGCACCTCCGCCCGATACCGCGCCGCCGTCGCCTTCGCCGCCTCCAGATCCGCCCGCGCCTTCGCCATCGCCGCGGTCGCCTGCGCCACCTCCGCTCCCGCCCGCGCCACGTCCGCCTCCAACTCCGGCGCCTCGATCTCCGCCAGCACCGCCCCCGCCGCCACCTCGTCGCCCCGGTCCACGCTGATCGATTTCAAATACCCCGGCACCCGCGCATACAGCGTCGCCTGCTGCCACGGCCGCACCACCCCCGGCAGATTCACAAACCGGAAGATCTCCCCCTTCTGCGCCTCCACCAACCGTACCGCCACCGCCTCCGCCGCCCGCCCGCCCGTCATTCCCGCCACGCCCACCAGCGCCGCCAGCCAGCCGCCCAACCAAGTGCATTCGCTTCGCATAACCAGATCCTATCCCGCCTTCGTTTCCACCGCACCGCTGAACTGCGGGCTTTCCGGATCATCCGGATCCAGACTCGCCGACCGCGTGTGCTTCCCCGCCATCACCACCGCAAACACCGACGGCAACACCAGCAACGTCATCAACGTCGCCGCCGCCAGCCCGCCCATCACCGCCCGCCCCAACGGCGCCGTCTGCTCCCCTCCATCGCCCAACCCAAACGCCATCGGCGCCATCCCCGCCATCATCGCCAGACTCGTCATCAGAATCGGCCGCAACCGCGACGTCGCCCCCGCCAGCGCCGCCGCCACCACTCCCTGCTTCTCCCCCACCCGCGCCCGCTCCGCGAACGTCACCAGCAGGATCGCGTTCGCGACCGCCACCCCCACCGACATGATCGCTCCCATGAAACTCTGCAGATTCAACGTCGTGTGCGTCAGCCACAACGTCAGCCCCACCCCCGCCAGCACGGCCGGCACCGCCGCCAGCACCACCAACGCCAGCCGCACCGACTGGAAACTCGCCGCCAGCAGCAAAAACACCACCACCACCGCCAGCACCAGGCCGCTCCGCAATCCCGCAAACATCTCCTCCATCGGCCCGATCTGCCCCCGCACCGCCACGCTCGTCTTCGGCGGTGCCGCCCCCACCTCCGCCAGCGCCTTGCGAATCTCCCGCGCCACCGCGCCCAGATCCGCCCCGTGAATGTTCGCCGTCAACGACACCACCCGCATCAAGTTGTACCGCTCGTAGGTCTGCGGCGCCGTCCCCTCGCTCACCCCGCCGATGTTCCGCAACAACGTCGCCTTGCCGCCCGCCGTCGTCACCGGCGTGTTCCGGAACTCCTCCACCGTGGTCACCCGCCCCTGCGGCACCTGCACCTGCACGCTGAAAGCAATGCCGCTCCCCGGATCCGCCCAGTAAATCGGCACCGTGAACCGGCTGCTCGCCGTGCTCGCCACCAGCGACCGCGTGGCGTCCACCATCCGCACCCCCAGCAACCCCGCCCGCTCCCGGTTGATGTTCACCTCCAGCGTCGGATAATCCAGCACCTGCGCATACTGCAAATCCCGCAACGCCGGAATCTTCGCCAGCCGCTCCCGCAACTTCTCCGCAAACCCCCGGCTCGTCTCCAGACTCTGCCCCTGCACCGCAATCTCGATCGGCGTCGGCGCCCCGAAACTCATCACCCGCTCCACAATGTCGCTCGGCTCAAAACTCACCAACACCCCCGGCAACTCCGCCCGGAACACCCCCCGCAGCTTCTCCTTCAACGCCTCCGTCCGCACCGTCCCCCGCTTGAACTGCACCTGCAACACCCCTTCCTCCGGCCCCGCGTTCCATTGATGAATCAGGTTCACCGGATAATTCGCCGCATGCACCCCCACCATCCCGATGCTCATGCTCACGTTCCCCGCCCCCGCCTCGCGCTTGATCAACTCCAGCACCCGCAACGCCAGCGCCTCCGTCTTCTCCAGTTGCGTCCCCGGCGCCGCCCGCATCCGCAACTGAATCTGCCCCGCATCCACCTTCGGAAAAATCTCCGTCCCCAGCCGCGGTGCCAGCACATAAAGACCCGCCACCGTCCCCGCCCCGTAAACCAGCACCACCACCCACCGCATCGCCAGCAACGGCCGCAACACCGCCGCATATCCCCCCCCCCCCCCCCCCCCCCCCCCCCCCCCCCCCCCCCCCCCCCCCCCCC
>CAZUUP010000615.1:0-3596 GCA_964623105.1 uncultured Akkermansia sp. | reverse complement strand
GCGAGGCGGAGGATGCCATTGTCGGTGGCTTCCACGTCTTGCGCGGCCTTGTCGCTTTCGAGGGTGAAAAGCGGCTCGCCGGCTTTGACGGATTCGCCGTCCTTCTTGAGCCAGGCAACGAACGTGCCTTCCTCCATGGACCAGCCGAGACGCGGGAGTTGGATTTCGATGGGCATGAGTTGAGGTTCCTATTCTGCGCAAAGATCGCGGATCGCGGTGGCGATGGTTTCAGCGTTCGGCACCACGGCGGCTTCGAGCGTGGGGCTGTAGGGCGTGGGGGACGGTTTGCCGTTGAGGCGGCGGATGGGGGCGTCGAGTTCGTCGAAGCCGCGGTCGGCGAGTTGCGCGGCGATCTCGGCGCTGACGCCGCAGTGGGCAAAATCCTCGTCCACGATCAACAGGCGGCCTGTCTTGGCCACCGACTGAATGATGGTGTCCACGTCAAGCGGCGCAACGGTGCGTGGGTCGATGAGTTCGACATTGATACCTTCTTTGGCGAGCGTCTCACACGCGGCGAGTGTCTTGTGAACCATGAGCGCGAGCGCGACGACGGTGATGTCGCCGCCTTCGCGCACGACTGAAGCCTGGCCGAAATCAATGAAGTATTCCTCCTCCGGCACGGGGCCTTTCACGGTCATCAACTCGCGGTGTTCGAGGAAAAGCACGGGGTCGTCGCAGGTGAGCGCGGTCTTGAGCAGGCCCTTGGCATCGCGCGGGGATGCTGGCACGACTACGCGCAGGCCGGGGAAGTGCGCATACATGGAATAGTAATTGCCGCTGTGATGCGTGGCGGCGCAATGGCCGATGCCAATGCAGCCGCGCAACAGCACGGGCATCTTCAGCCGCCCGCTGCTCATGTATTGCATCTTCGCGATCTGGTTGATGATCTCCCCCACCCCATCGAGCACAAAGTCGGCGAACATGAAGTCCACCACAGGCCGCGTGCCGGTCATCGCTGCACCGCCGGCGAGACCAACGAATCCGCGCTCGCAGATGGGCGTGTCGCGCAGACGCTCGGGGCCGTGGAGGGCAAACAGGCCGCTGGTCGTGGCGAAGTTGCCGCCGCGTTTGCCGATGCCCTCGCCGAGCACGAAAATCTTCGGATTGCGGGCCATCTCCTCGGTCAGGGCTTCAAGCGTGGCCTTCATGAAGGTCATCTCCCGGGCGCGGGCGCCGGGCGCGGGCACGTCACGCGGAGGCCCGTTGCGAGGCGCGGCATAAACGTGCGTGGTGGCGCTCTCGGCAGCGGGATAGGCGCTCTTTTCGGCAAACTCATGCGCGGCTTCGGCAAGCGCGGCAACTTCCTGCTCGATCGCGCTGAGTTCGGCCTCACTGGCGAGTTGTTGATCAAGCAAATGCTGCTTCAACCGCGCGATGGGGCAGCGGGTCTTCCACTGCTCGACGTCTTCGCGCGTGCGGTAGGTGAAGTCGCCCATGCCCTCGGCGTGCGCGCGAGTGCGGTAGGTCTTGCATTCGAGCAACGTGGGGCCTTCGCCATTGCGCGCGCGCTGCACCGCCTCGCGCGCGGCGGCTTCGATGGCGAGCACATTGTTGCCGTCGAGTTCGATGGCGGGGATGCCATAGGCCGCTCCGCGCGCCGCCACGCTGGGATTGCCGGCCACGGTGGCGAAGGGAACCTCGGTGGCGAACTGGTTGTTTTCGCAGACGAAGATCGTGGGCAGCTTCCAGATGGCGGCCATGTTCAGGCCTTCGTGAAAGGCCCCATTGTTCACCGCACCATCACCGAAGAAGGCGACACCGACGCGGCGCGACTTCGTGATCAGCGCACTGTATCCCGCGCCCGCCGCCTGCAGGATGCACGGCGCGACGATGCCGCTGGTGCCCATCATGCCGATCTCGGGCGCGAACAGATGCATCGAGCCGCCGCGACCGCGCGAGCAGCCGGTCTCGCGTCCGTAGAGTTCGGCGATGAGCTGGCGCGGCTCCATGCCTTTGGCGAGCGCATGGCCGTGTCCACGATGAGTGCTGAAGACGGCGTCTGCTTCGGTCAAATGCGCACAGACCGCCGTGGCGATGGCCTCCTGCCCGACATAGGTGTGGCACGCGCCGTGGATGAGGCCGCGCTGGTGGGATTTCGCAAGACGCTCCTCCACCATGCGAATGACGAGCATGGTTCGGTAGAGCGAGAGGGGTGAGGTATTGGCTGGGGAAGTCATGCTCCGGGTTTTGTTTTGATGCGCAGAAAGGAAAGGAGGACGCCGCCGATGATGAAGCAGGCGGCGAGGAAGTGGAGGCACTGCATTTCGCCGTAGCCGTGACCACGGAGCCAGCCGGTGACGTGATTGCCCGCGTAGCCGGCGAAATTGGCGCCCATGTTGATGAGCCCCGTGGCCGCAGCAGCGGCGGACGCGGTGAGGGTGAGCGAGGGGAGCGTCCAGAAGGGGGCAATCCAAAAAAAGGCTCCCAGCGCCGTGAAACAGAGCCAGATCATCTGCGTGGTGAAGCTCTGGCCGGGAATCGTGCTGCACAGGAGGAAAATGCCGGTCGCGATCATGCCGCCGGCGGCGTGCCATTTGCGGTCGCCGGTGCGGTCGGCGGTGTAGCCGGAGACGAGCACGCTGACGATGCCGCAAGCGTAGTAAAGGCCGCTGTATAAAAGGGTCATCTGATCCGATCCGCCGGAGAGGTTCTTCACCGTCGTCGGCAGCCAGAAGGTGAGCGCGTAGCCGCCGCTGTTGCCAATCATTACGGCAAGCACGAGCAGCCAGACCATCGGCAGACGCAGCGCCTGCCACGCGGAGATCTTGCCGGTGGCATCCTTGGCGGCGGCCTCGGCCGCGAGTTCGCTCTCGAGGTGATCGCGCTCGGCCTGGGTAAGCCATTTGGCATCACGCGGACGATCAGTAAAACAAACGAGCACCACGACGCCGAGAATCACAGCGGGGAAACCTTCGACGATGAAAAGCCATTGCCATCCCTCGAGCGCGAACCATTTCACATCGAGCAGCAGCGAGGAAACCGGCGCGCCAAACGCGAGGCTGAAGGGCACGGCGATAAGCAGCCACGAGAGCGCCCGCGAGCGTTCGCGCTGCACGAACCAATGCGAGAAATAGACGATGATGCCGGGAAAGAATCCCGCCTCCGCCACGCCGAGAAAGAAGCGCGCCCAGTAGAACTGCGATGGTGTTTTCACGAACGCCATCGCCGCTGAAATGAAGCCCCAGGTGATGAGAATGCGCGCAAACCACTTCCTCGCGCTCCATCGCTCGACCAGCAGCGCACCGGGAATTTCCAGGAAGAGATACCCGATGAAGAACACGCCGATGCCGAAGCCGAACACCTCCTCCGAGAACCCCAGCGCGTCCTTCATGCGCAGCTTGGCAAAGGCCACGTTCGCGCGATCGAGATAGGCGATGATATAGAGGACGATGACCAGCGGCAGGATGCGCCACGCCACCTTGCGGCGCAGCGCGGGAACTTCGATGGGAACGGGCGCGGCTTCGGTCATGGTGTCAGGGCTGTTGATTTATACCTCCTCTTCTATTTTCCGGTGGTGTAGCCGCCATCCACGGTCATGGCGCTGCCGGTGACAAAGGACGCCGCGTCGCTGGCGAGATAGAGCGCGGCGGAAGCGA
>CAZUUP010000614.1:0-3599 GCA_964623105.1 uncultured Akkermansia sp. | reverse complement strand
GGGGGGGGGGGGGGGGGGGGGGGGGGGGGGGGTTTTGGGGGGGGGGGGGGGGGGGTGGGGGGAGTTTGGTGGAGGAGTTGGAGGGTTTTACGGAACTGGACCGGCGGCGGGTGTTTCATCTGGCGTATGAGCACCGGTTTCGGGTGCAGACGCTGGATGCGCTGGCGGCGCGGGGCGGGCGGGAGGTGAAGCCGGCGGGGCGGGCGTCGTTCCAGGCGGTGTTTTGCATTGATGAGCGGGAGGAGTCGATCCGGCGGCATGTGGAGGAGTTGGCGCCGACGGCGGAGACGTATGGGGCGGCGGGTTTTTTCGGGGTGGTGATGTATTACCGGGGGGCGGCGGCGGCGGATTTCGTGCCGTTGTGTCCGGTGGTGGTGCGCCCGCAGCATTGGGTGTCGGAGGCGGTGGACCGGCGGTTGTCGGTGGAGGACCGGCGGCGGAGCAGTACGCGGCGGTGGCTGGGGATGGCATTGCAGGGGTTTCATGGGGGCAGCCGGCGGATTGTGAGCGGGGCATTTTTGTCGGCGACGCTCGGGTTGCTGGCGACGGTGCCGTTGGTGGCGCGGGTGATGTATCCGCGCTTGACGGCGCGGTTCCGGGGTTTTTTCGGGGGGTTCATCGCGCCGCCGCCGGTGACGCGGTTGAATCTGGAGCGAGGCGGGGGGGCACCGGGTCCGGGGGAGGGGTGTCATGGATTTCTGGTAGGGGAGATGGTGAACATGGCGGAGCGGTTGTTGCGGGACATCGGGTTGACGCGGGGGTTTGCGCGGGTGGTGCTGGTGTTTGGGCATGGGTCAACGAGCCTGAACAATCCGCATGAGTCGGCGCATGATTGCGGGGCGTGCGGGGGCGGGGTGGGGGGGCCGAATGCGCGGGCGATGGCGGAGATTTTGAATGACGGGCGGGTGCGGGTGGCGTTGCGGGAACGGGGGATCGAGGTGCCGGGGGACACGGTGTTTGTGGGCGGGTTGCACAACACGGCGAATGACGAGTTGAGTTTTTACGATGTGGACCGGGTGCCGCGGACGCATGAGTTCGAGTTTGAGGTGGCGTGCCGGGCGGTGCGGGAGGCGAGTGTGCGCAATGCGCATGAGCGGGCGCGGCGGTTTGGGTCCGCGCCGTTGGGGTTGACGCCGGCGGCGGCGAAGCGGCACATGGAGGGGCGGTCGGAGGATTTGTCGCAGGTGCGGCCGGAGTGGGGACACGCGACGAATGCGATTTGCATCGTGGGGCGGCGGGGGAAGACGCGGGGGTTGTTCCTGGACCGGCGGGCGTTTCTGGTTTCGTATGATCCGACGCAGGACGACGGGGAGGCGGGGATTTTGGCGCGGATTCTGGGGGCAGTGGTGCCGGTGTGTTCGGGGATCAATCTGGAGTACTACTTCTCGTATGTGGATTCGTCGGGATGGGGGAGCGGGTCGAAGCTGCCGCACAACATCACGGGTTTGCTGGGGGTGATGGACGGGGC
Organism: uncultured Akkermansia sp.; assembly: GCA_964623105.1. Lineage (GTDB taxonomy): Bacteria > Verrucomicrobiota > Verrucomicrobiia > Limisphaerales > BJHT01 > BJHT01. Next base: position 2,131 of record CAZUUP010000614.1, on the reverse strand, counting down.
GATGAGCGATTTACGGACGGGATTGCCGTGGCAGATGGTGGAGATTCATGAGCCGGTGCGGTTGTTGTTTGTGGTGGAGACGACGGCGGGGGCGATGCGGGGGATCATGGAGCGGAACGCGGTGATCCGGACGATGGTGGAGAACCGGTGGGTGCAGGTGGCGGTGATGGATCCGGGGACGGGGGAGTTGAGTGTGTATGGGGAGGGTGGTTTTGAGCGGTATGGGGCGGCGGCCGGGGCGCTGGCGGTGGCGGCGACTTCGAGCGAGTGGTATGCGGGCTGGCGGGAGCACCTGGAGTTTGCGGAGATATTGGCGGGGGATCCGGAAAGGGGGGCGGCGTGATGACGGACGCGCAGGTGTTGAGTGTGCTGGGGTTGGTGGTGGTGGCGGCGCCGGTGGGGTTGTTGGCGGTGTTTTTCGGGGCGTTTCTGGGCCGATGGCGGATGGGGGAGGCGACGGTGGGGAGGCTGGTGCAGGGGGCGATCAATGTGAGTCTGGGGGCGGCGGTGGGGGCGGCGGGGTTGATGATTTTCCGGGGGGTGGCGCAGCATCCGATCGAGCTGGGGGACTGGGTGATCACGCCGCATTATCATTTGAAGTTCGAGTTTGTGCTGGATGTGTTGTCGTTGTCGTATGTGATTCTCACGCTGGTGTTGTGTGCGACGATCGGGGCGTTTTCGACGCGGTATCTGCATCGGGAGCGGGGTTATCAGCGGTTTTTCGTGTTGTTCGGGGTGTTTTTGCTGGGGATGGTGACGGCGTCGTTGTCGGACACGGTGGAGACGTTGTTCGCGGGTTGGGAGCTGGTGGGGTTGTCGTCGGTGTTGTTGATCGCGTTTTTTCAGGAGCGTCCGTCGCCGCCGCGGAACGGGTTGCGGGTGTGGTGTGTGTATCGGTTTTGTGATGTGGCGTTGTTGCTGGCGGCGATTCTGATGCACGAGTTGAACGGGGCGGGGGATTTTGATCATCTGGTGGGGGAGGCGGCGTGGCCGGCGCATGATCCGTTGCTGGTGGGGCCGCATTTCACGGTGTTGGGGGTGTTGTTTGTGATCGCGGCGGCGGGGAAGTCGGCGTTGGTGCCGTTTTCGGGTTGGCTGCCGCGGGCGATGGAGGGGCCGACGCCGTCGAGCGCGGTGTTTTACGGGGCGTTGTCGGTGCATCTGGGGGCGTTTTTGTTGTTGCGGGTGAGTCCGGTGCTGGACAGTTCGATCTGGCTGTCGATGGGGGTGGTGGCGCTAGGTTTGGTGACGTCGGGGTTCGCGTATTTGTCGGGGCGGGTGCAGACGGACATCAAGTCGGCGCTGGCATTTGCGTCGTTGACGCAGGTGGGGATGATCATCGCGGAGATCGGGCTGGGGTTCCGGTATCTGGCGTTGGTGCATTTGCTGGGGCATGCGTGTCTGCGGACGTTGCAGTTTTTGCGGGCGCCGAGTTTGTTGCACGACCAGCATCAGTTGGAGAATGCGATCGGGTCGCGACCGCGGGAGGAGGCGGTGATGTGGGAGGAGCGTTTGCCGGCGGGGTTGCGGGCGTGGTTGTATCGGTTTGCGCTGGAGCGGGGGTATCTGGATTCGCTGATTGACGGGTGGGTGGCGCGGCCGTTTGTGGGTTTGTTCCGGTGGTTGGACGGGTGGGAGCGGCGGTGGGCGGCGTGGCTGGAGGGTGAGGACGCGAAGGCGGCGGCGGAGCGGGAAGGGACTCCGGGCGGGCTATGAACTGGCGGGCGATGCCGTGGCTGGAGTTGACGTTGTTGCTGGTGCTGGCCGGGGCGGCGGTGGCGGCGGGGGCGCGGAGCGTGGCGGTGGCGGGGTGGCGGAGCCGGTGGTTTCTGGTGGGGGCGCTGGGGACGGCGGTGGGCGCGTGGGTGGCGCATCCGGGTGGGGGACGGGCGTGGGTGGAGTGGCTGGCGGTGGATGAGCTGGTGGCGCCGTTGCTGCCGGTGGTGGTGCTGGTGCATTTGCTGACGTTGCTGGGGACGGCGAAGTCGCGGTTGAGCGTGGGGTTTTGTGTGCGGTTGTTGCTGGGGTTGGCGTTGGTGTTGGCGGTGCTGGGGTGTCATTCGGCGGGCGGGTTGGTGGGGTTGCTGCTGGCGGGGGTGATGTTGCCGTGGTGGGATTTGCGGAGCCGGGG
>CAZUUP010000613.1:0-3604 GCA_964623105.1 uncultured Akkermansia sp. | reverse complement strand
CTGAGCGCGCCACCCGGAAGAGGTGGGGCACCCCTGTCCCCAGCGCACTGCCTGCAAGGACCGCCGCTCCCCGCCCCGCCCTTGCTTTACAAAGCGCCAAGCCGCTCCCTGAACCCCATCCGCTTCCATCAAACCCTCCCCGCGCACGGCTTGACCCTGACCCCCGGCCCCCTTACCGTCTGCCCGGTCGGCCCTCACCCCAATCATCGCACAATCTTGCACCCATTTTCATGAACTCCCCCGAAACAACCCTGCGCGCCTTCAGCCGACGCCTCCTGTGGGCCTGCGCGTTGCGCACCGCGCTGCGCTGGATGGCCTGGTGGTGCGTCCTTTGGGGCGTTGCGACGATGGCCGCTCGCATCAGCATGTTCGCGGCTCCGAGCGCCATCGCGTGGGGTTTGCTCGGCTGCGTGCCGGTGGCGTTCGCGGCGCTGGCGTTTGAATGGCGACGCCGCCCCAGCGATACCGCCCTGCGCGCCGCGTGCGACCGCCACAACCACGCCGGCGGCCTCGTCATGGCCGGAAGCGAAGCCACCGCCGCCGGATGGGATCGCCAGTTGCCCGCGCTCGCCGTCCCCTCCGTGCGCTGGCAAGGACGCCGCACGCTCAGCTTCTTCGCCGCCGCGTTGCTCTTCGCCGCGCTCACGCTCGCGATTCCCGACCGCTACGCCGCGCTCGGCCGTCAGCGCGCGCTCGACATCGGCCAGACCGTCGAAGAATTGGAAACGCAGATTCAAGCGTTGCAGGACGAGAAAATTCTCAAGGACCAGAAGGCCGCCGAACTGAAACAGGAACTCGCCAAACTCGCCGACGCCGCCACCGGCAACGACCCCGCCAAAACTTGGGAAGCCCTCGATCACCTCAAGTCCGCCAACACCGACCTCGCCAAACAAGCCGCCGAGGAAGCCATCGCCAAGACCGCCAAGCTCACCCAGGCCGAGACCCTCGCCGCCGCCACCAGCAAGCTCCCCGACACCGCCGCCGGCCACGAGGCCGCCACCAAGGCCATGCAGGAACTCGCCTCGCTTCTCCAGTCCGCCAAGCTCGACGCCGGCCTGCTCGGCGTTGAACTCCCGCCCGGTCTCCTCGAAGCCGCCAAGGCCGGCGGCCTCACGCCCGAGCAGCTCAAGGAACTGATGAAAAAGCTCCAGGCCAGCAAAGGCGATCTCTCCAGTTCGTTGAAAAAACTCAGCGAACTCAAGCTCATCGACCCCTCGCAACTCGGTAAATGCGACAAGGCCGGCCAATGCCCCAACCCCGACGGCCTCGCCGCCTTCCTCGCCGAGAATGGCTCGAAAACCGAGGGCCTCCTCGCACTCATCGAACAATATTGCCTCGCGAATGGCGGCGTCAGCGAAGACCCGCCCAGCAACACCCCCATGACCATCGGCGACCCCTCAAGCGAGGAAGGCGCGAAGTTCAAACCGCAAGTCCTCCCCCCCGCCTCCCTCACCAGCCTCGCCAACGCCCAGCGCGTCGGCCTCAGCAAATCCGCCCCCGAAGTCACCGGCACCCGCGAAACCGCGCAATCCGGCGCGCTCGCCGGCGCTGCTGCCGGCGGCGGCGAAGCCCAGATCCAGGTCATCCTCCCGCGCCACAAAGCCGCCGTGCAACGCTTCTTCAAACGCGAGAATTGAAAGCGCACTCCAAAATCAACCGCCACCGAAGGCGGCGGGGAGCGCACGCGTCCCGCGTGCCGATTTGGGCGTCGCGCCCAAATCCTCGTTCCCCAGTCTGCCTTTCCCGCCACGCCGAAATGTTAGTGGAACGAAGTTTTCGGCAAGCCGCCGAAAGCCGCACGCCAGCTGCGTGCGCTCCCCGAACTCTGGAGCGCGGGCGGCCCGCCCGCAGCGGCCACGACCTCGCCGCCCGCCAGGAATCTTTCAGCACCCGCTTCCATGCGGAGCCGCTGCGGCCCGGAGGGCCGCGCTCCGCCGCCGCGCGCCGGCGGGGAACGCACGCGTCCCGCGTGCCGATTTGGGCGTCGCGCCCAAATCCTCGTTCCCCAGTCTGCCTTTCCCGCCACGCCGAAATGTTAGTGGAACGAAGTTTTCGGCAAGCCGCCGAAAGCCGCACGCCAGCGGCGTGCGCTCCCCATTCCGTCGGGCTGCGCCCGCCGCCGACCTCGGCTTTCACCGCGCATCACTATCGCGCCGTCCCCTTCCGCCTTTTCCCCCACCACACCCCCCACCCATGAGCCACAGCCACGCCCCGCTTCTCACCCCCGACGAACTGCGCCCCGCCAACGTCCTCACCACGCGCATCCTCGAACAACTCGACACGATCCTCCTCGGCCGCCCCGAGCTGCACCGGCTCGTGCTCATCGGCATTCTCAGCCGCGGCCACGTCCTTCTCGAGGGCCTGCCCGGACTTGGCAAAACCGCCCTCGTCAAAACCATCGGCCACATCCTCAAGCTGGATTTCAAACGCATCCAGTTCACGCCTGACCTCATGCCCGGCGACGTTCTCGGCGCGCACATTTTGCAGGAAACCGCCGCCGGCAAACGCGAACTCGTCTTCCAACCCGGCCCCGTCTTCACCAACATTCTGCTCGCCGACGAAATCAACCGCGCCTCGCCCAAGACCCAGTCCGCCATGCTCGAAACCATGCAGGAAGCCTGCGTCACGCTCCTCGGCACCACGCGCAAACTGCCCGACCCCTTCTTCGTCCTCGCCAGCCAGAACCCCATCGAACTCGAAGGCACCTACCCCCTTCCCGAAGCCCAGCTCGACCGCTTCCTCTTCCGCCTCCTCTTCGAGCAGGTCAGCGTGGACACCCTCGACCAGATCATTTCTGAACGTCGCCGCGGCGAACTCCCCGCTCCGACCTGGCAGCTCGAACACGCGCAATTGCAGACCCTCTTCGCCGTGATGAGCCGCATCTTCCTCCCGAAGCCCGTCTCGCGCTACATCGCCCGCCTCGTCGCCGGCACGCATCCCGGCGCGGCCGAAGCCACCGACGACGTCACCCGCTACGTCTCCTACGGCGCGTCGCCGCGCGCCGCCATCGCCATCGCCGAAGCCGCCCGCGGCCACGCCCTCATCGCCGGCCGCCCGACCGTCGGCTTCGAGGACGTGCAAGCCGTCGCCCCGCCCGTCCTCAACCACCGCCTCATCCTCAACTACCAATCTCGCTTCGACCGCGTCACCACCACCACCGTCGTGCAAGGCCTGCTGAAAAAACTCGACCCCACCGGCCTCAACCTCCCCGCCGACCTGCAGCTCGAACCCGCCGCCGCGTGACCCAGAGATTGATTTCAGCCACGGACGAAACACGGATGAAACACGGAATGGAAATGGAACAAGGCATCGGAGCGGGGGCTAAAGTCTTCACCATCGCGCCCGCCTCGGACCTCCCTCTCCCCTCAACGGGGAGAGGGAATGAGGGTGAGGGGTGGGCCAACCCGCGACGCCCGAACGAGCCATTCCCCACCCAAAAAGGCTCCGCTGAAACGCCGCACACGGTGGACATCCAGCACACGCCCCGTGCATTCCCACCCCTCACCCCAACCCTCTCCCCGTTGAGGGGAGAGGGAGTCGGCAGCGCCTGGCCCCGCGTGAATCGCTCGGCCATCTTGGCCACCCTCGCGCCCAAAACATCCCC
>CAZUUP010000612.1:0-3613 GCA_964623105.1 uncultured Akkermansia sp. | reverse complement strand
CGGCAGGGCTGTAACGGCCGACGTTGCCGATGTCGAAGTGCCAGCCGACGTGGGGGCTGTCGATGGCCGTAAGGAAATCAATCGCCTGCTGGGGTTTGGTGATGAAGTTGTTCCAGACATTCTCGATGGCGATCTTGACGCCGACATCGCCCGCGACGACCGCCGCCTTCTTGATCTCCGCCACCGAGCGCTGGAAGCAGTCGTCGTATTTGACCTTGTCATTGACCACGCCGGGGACAAGCAGGACGGAGGTGGCACCGTAAGCAGCGGCGTCTTTGAGGGAGAGGATTAGCCCGTCGTAGCCGGCCTTGCGGAATTCCGGATTGGGATCGGAAAGCGGACGGGCCCAGTGGGTGTGGCAGCAGACGCTCGCGGCCTGCAACCCGGTTTCCTTCATGCCGGCGACGACCTCTTCGCGGTTCATGCCGCCGTTCGGTTCGACGCCGGCAAATCCGGCGGCCTTGACGTGCTTCATCTTTTCAAGAATGGAGCCTTTCACGCCAACCGTGCCCCACATGATGGCTTTCTTGATGCCGCGCTTCTTGGGTGCTTCCGCGGCGAGCGCGGCGGGAAGGGTGGCAAGACCGGCGGCGGTGAGGGCGGCGGCTTGGACGAATTGGCGACGGGGTAGGGGGTGGTTCATGATTCGGGCTCGGTGAGTTGCGGGCGGTTCGGTTTTGACACGGATTCGATCCCTGCCAGTTGGGTAGTTGGACGGCGGCGGATCAGATTTTCAGAAATATTTTTCGCCGATATAGCCAGGCGCAAATCAGCCACAAAATGACCCAGACGGAGGTGCGTCCCACCAATTCACCATAGGGCGCGGCGAACCAGGCGTCGGGGAGGTGGATTTTTAGCGTCGAACGAATCCATCCGGACATGAGTTGGTAGAGGAGGTAGATGGCGATGGAGTTCATGCCCACGACCACGAGGGGCAGCGTCCAGCGGCGCGCGCCGCGGATTTCGATGATCCAGTAAAAGGCGGCGAGCATCCAGAGGGTCCAGCCACCTGCGTAGAGTGTCCATGACGGGGTCCAGATGCGTTTGACGATGGGGCAGACGGTGGAACCCGCCACCAACCCGACGGCGAGGCAGGCGGTGCCGGCAATCAGCAGGCGGCGGAGAATAAGCGGCGGAGGCGTTGGACTCCGGAGAAGTTCTCCGGCCAGCAGTCCGAGGAGCATGGTCCCGATGGATGGAATAAAATTCAGGGTCTGATAGCCGCCGGCGTTGAAGACGAAGGGTTTTTCGCGGGGAAAGAGGTTGAGGAACCACCGGTCAAAGGTGGCGGCAAAATTCCAGCTTTTCGTCCAGTGGACAAAAGTGCCGGGCAGGAGGTCGTCCGGTTTGAGTCCGTGCGCCGCGAGATCAAGCCCCGCGGACGGCGGGGGGTGAAGCCGGAAGGCGAGCCAGTAACCGATCAGGATGGCCAGCAGCGCGGCGACCTGGAGGCGGGGGCCGCGGGCGACGAGAAGAAACACGAATGTGTAGCCGAGACCGATCTGCGCCAGGACGTTGGTGAAAACGAAGTTGGTGCGTTTATCGTACGCCGAGGCCAGAAAGACCCCGAGGACGACCAGAACAATGGAACGGAGTACGGCGTGCGTGAGGAGTTGGCGGAAGGAATCGCCCTGTTCGCGGCGGCGAGCGACGGAGAACGGGAGGGCGACGCCGACCATGAACATGAAGGATGGCTGAATCATGTCCCAGAACGAGCCGCCGGCCCACGGCACGTGGTCCACATGCCACGCGAGCCGGGACCAAATCGAGTCGGGAAACTGACGGGCGACGGCGGGAATGCCAAAGCCGGCCGAGGCCATGGCGAGCATGATGAAGCCGCGATAGGCGTCGAGGGAAACAAGCCGGGTGCCCCCGCCGACTTTCGGCGGGGCACCCGCGGCCACTGCGGCCGGGACCGTGACGCTCGCGGGCATGGCAGTGATTGCAACCGGAGCCCGTCAGGTGCTCCAACCGCGCGACTGACGGCTCAGGAGTAGCGAGTCCGGCCGGGAAGGGCAATGCCGGGAACTTCCCACTTGGTGTTCCAGTCCTGAATCTCGGGGACGAGAACTTCCTTGGAATTCATGGCCATCTCCCAGGTGATTTCCTGCCCCGTGTAGCCGGCCATGCGGCCCATGATGCCGGCCATGGTGCTGGTCACCATGCGGTCGCCATCATTGAGGGGCTTGCCCGCGCGAATCGAGGCGAAGAGTTCGTCATGCTCGACCTGATACATATCGGGCGTCGGCCCCTCGTATTTCCAGTTCCGCTCGCCCTTGAGGTCGGTGGTGAAGGCGCCACGGGAGATATACGCATTGCCCTTGGTGCCGTTGGCGTAGAAGGAGTTTTCGCCATAGCAACCGGTGATCTGCCGCTGCGAAATGAAGCCACGCACGCCCTTCTCCCATTCGTAGCTCACGGCGATGTGGTCGAAAATGTTGCCGCCGTTCGCGGGAATCTGCCGGCCGCCGGTGGCGGTACACTTGATGGGCGGCTTGTCCTGCATTGCCCACATGATCCAGTCCACGGTATGGATGGCCTGTTCCACCAGTCCGTCGCCGGAAAGCCAGGTGAAATTGTACCAGTTGCGGACCATCCACTCCAGGTCGGTCATCCCGGCGGGGCGGGTGTCGGCCTTGGGCATGGGCTTGACCGGGCCGGTGAGGTAGGTGCCATACACGGCGCGGATGTCGCCGATCGAGCCGTCGAGCATCTTCCCGAAAACGGCGCGCTTGGCGAAATCGTAGCGCCAGCAGAAACCGGCCACCATCGCCAGGTTCTTCTGCTTGGCGATTTTCACCGATTCAATCACAGAACGAACTCCCGGGGCATCGGTGGCCATGGGCTTCTCGGTAAAAACGTGCTTGCCGGCATCGACGGCGGCCCGGAGATGGACGGGACGGAATCCGGGCGGAGTGGCGAGCACGACCAAGTCCACGTTTTGGATGACCTTTTGGTAAGCATCGAGCCCGCTGAAACGCATCTCAGGCTTCACGCTGAGTTTTTCCGGGGCCACCGACTTGGAAAGGTTGTTCAGGCTGCGCTCAATGGCTTCCGGGAAGGCATCCGCCATGGCAACGAGTTGCACGTTGCTGTCGGCCTTGAGCGCCTGGGAAGCTGCGCCGGTGCCGCGCCCGCCGCAGCCGACGAGGCCGATGCGGAGCTTGTCACCGGGACCGGCGGCGCGGGATACGGCGGGAAAGGCAAGGTCGGACATCAGGGCGCCACCAACAACGGCGGACGACTTGAGGAAATCGCGGCGAGTGGAGGCGGAGGGCGTCATTTGAGTCATGGTGGGTGTTTAGGTTGGATCAGTTAAAGGCTCTGCACCCATGGCGGACGCCGGAAAAATTGGGGTCATTCAACGGGAACCCGAATTGCGTTTGTTGGCGCATGACGAATCCAAGGACGGCTCCCAAAAACGAGCAGGTGCCGAAGGCGGGGCAGCGAACGCGCGAGGCTTGGAACCCGGTTGACCCGCCTCGGCGCCAGGCGGCGTCGGCCGCCAGCCGGGTTAGAGCGTTTCCATGAATTATGCAGCTGCGCTGGCGACTGTCGCCCCTCACCCCGTCCCTCTCCCCATCTGATGGGGAGAGGGTGGCCGAAGGCCGGG
>CAZUUP010000611.1:0-3616 GCA_964623105.1 uncultured Akkermansia sp. | reverse complement strand
TCCCCCACCGGTGCCCGTCGCTTGAATCGCAGCGAGGAAAAGCCTTGGCCGGACGGCAACCGCCCCGGCGGCTTCGGTCGGGTGGATCATCCCGGGGGGGACACCCAACCGAGGAACGCTAGGAGTCTCCCACGTCCGTCCCGTCAACCGCCGACGGGTCTCTTAGCGCCCGACGCCCACGGTCACCTTGTTCAATCGAGCGCCTTCTTCGGCGGTGCAATGGTGATCGTCGCAGGAGGCTTTGGCGCCGCGGCCACGACAGGCGGGGGCGGGGGCGGAGGCGGAGGCTTGGTTCCCGGCGGAGGAGGAGGCGGCGGGGGGGGCGGAGGAGGCGGTTCCTTGATGCGGTTCACCACGAACGGCAGGTTTTCCGTGCCGAACAGCGTCTGCGTACTGAACTCCCAGCCGGCGGGAATGCTGTACCGCGTGCATTGCTCCCGCGCCTTGAGGTAGGTCGCAATCGACGAGGGATCGACCTTGAACCACATGACCGCCTTGGGTCGCGAGCGAAGTTTGACCAGGAAACTGCGAAATTTTGAGTCATTGTCGTCCAGCTTCTCCGCGTCCTCCCCCCCGTCGGCCTTGGGCCGAATCTGCATGGCGATGCGTTCGGCCATTTCATTCAACGGGAACACGGGTTCCATGAACTCATCGCTGATCTGCGCCTTGACCAGCAAATCGCGGGTCTCCTTGTGATTGTACACCGTGGTCAGCTTGCCGTCCTTCTCGACCCGGTTGGTGTACACCAGGTTGAACTTGTTCTTCTCGAACTCGTCCAGCACCCGCTTGCGGATCACCGCGTCCGTGATCATGTAAACCTTGTTGCTGATCACGGAGGCGTTGAAAAACTCCGCCCCTTGCGGGATTGGCTTCGGGATTGGCACCCGGATGTCCACGGGCGGCGGGGCCACCGGGATCGGGGTCTTGTCCAGTTGCGCCGTCAGCCGGTCGCGCTCGGCTTGCAGCGCGTTCATCTCCTTCTTGATCTTCTCCTCGAGTTTCCGCCGTTCGGCGACGTCGTTCTTCAACTGGTTCAAGTCATCGAACTTGATGCCCTGCTTTTCAAGGGTGGTCTGGAATGCCCGCAAGTCTTCGGCGCGCCCCTTGACCTTGTCATCAATGGACTGCTCATCCACCCCGAGCTTCTTGAGATCCGCCTCCGTCTTGGCCACCTGATCCTTGGCGGCCTTGACGTCCTCCGCCGTCACCTTGGACAGACTTTCCTCGGCCTGGTTGGCGGTCATGCCGATTTTCAACTGCACCACGATGAGCACGAGCAGGAGCGTGCCGACAACATTGGTCATGTTGTCCATCATCGAGTCCATGTTTACGCTCTCGTCGAGATTCTGCTGGTTGCGTTTGGCCATGGCGGGAGGCGGGTTTGAAGGTTAGAACGGGGAGGTCACCGGGCTTATTTCATGAACTTCTCGAATTCAGCGATGTCCACCAGTCCGGCCCCGGGAATGGGCATCTTGCTGGTGCTGAGCTTGTACTGGTTTTCAGCCCAGCCGGCCCCACGTTCGTAGGTGGTCCAGCCGTTCGAGCGCACCAGAAAAAGGATCTGGTGGTTCTTTTGCAAGCCGATGGACGCCAGCCAGGTATTCAGATCCTTGTCGGCTCCGATGGTGCTGGTCGGGAATCGGTACTGCTCGGTCTTGTTCTTGTGGACGATCAGCGAGTCCTTGGTCGCCTCGACCACAAACAGCCGTCGGCCGGCCCCAAAACCCGACCCACCACCCTGCACCTTGAGCATCGGCACCATGTCCTCGGGCTTTTTCTGGCGGGCCAGCAGTTCCTTCTTCAGCGCTTCGATCTCCTTCTGCACCGTCGGTTGTTCCTTCTGGATGTTGCCCAGCACGATTTCGAGGTTTTCCAATTCGCGCTGAAGCCGCGCCTTCAAGGCGTCGGACTGCTCTTTGCCGGCCACGCTTTCCTGCAGTTGGATGAGCTTCTTTTCGATCTCTTCCAGAACGCTGAGATGTTCCCGGGCGGATTTCATCTCATTGAGTTTTTTCTGCACCTTCATCATCTCCTCGGCCAGCGGATTTTTTTCCTTGGCCTTGGTCGCGCTCTCCGTCGTCTGCACCAGGCTAAGAACGCAGATCATCACCACCACCGCCCCGGACAGACACGCGAGAATGCTCAGGAACGGGAAGAGCGACACCTGCGGGACCGAACTGGCTTTTATGCGTGCCATGACAGACTTCGTTTAAACTGGCTTGAGTCTAACCCAAAACTCACCCTTTGCCCAGCATCCGGCTCAAGACCCCGCCCGACTTGCCTTGCTGGATCACCACCTGCTTGCCGTTCAGCTCGGTGAGCGTCTGGTTCAACGCCGCGATTCCCTGCTGCAACGAGGCCAGTTGCGTGGCCGCGCCGCGCATCACCTCTTCCACCGCACGGCTGGCGTCCTGCTGGAGCTTGCCGACGCTCGTTTCCACCGACCGGGCCACGGTCGCCTGATGCTCCTGCGCATGGCGGTCCAGCCCGCTGAGTTGCTGGGTCGCATTGCGCACCGTCTCGCCCAGGGTCGCCAGATGCTGGGTCGCGGGACGCAACGCCTCCTCGAGCCCCTTGACCGCCTCCCGTTGCAGGCGCGCGAGATTCTCCTCGGCCCCGCGCCGCGTGGTCTCCTGCGCCTCCCGGGCCTGCCGGTCCAGCGCGCCCACATGATCGGAAACCTTGCCAATGCTGTCGGCCAGCGAACTCAACTGCCCCACCACCGGCCGCAACGTGTCCTCGAGGCTCTTCGCCGTCTCCCGCTGGAGCTTGGACGCGGCCTCCTCCATCGCCCGCTGACCCGCGGTCTGCTGATCGCGCCCGGCGCGGTCGAGCGCCGCCATCTGCGTCACTGCCGCCTTCACGGTCTCGCCGAGGGTGCCGAGCTGCTGGGCCGCCGGCCGCAGGGCGTCCTCGAACGCCTTCACCGAATCGCGCTGCAGCCGGCTGATCGCCTCCTGCATCGACCGCTCGGCCGCCACCTGCTGTTCCCGCGTCTGCCGTTCGATGGCCGCGGTGGAATCCGTCGCCGTCTTGACGCCGGTCGCCAGGGCCGCCAGCTGGGTTGCCGCCGGCCGCAGCGCATCCTCCAGCGCCTTGGCGGTCTCGCGTTGCAACTGCGCCGCCGCCTCCTGCGCCGACCGCAAGGTGGCCGCCTGGGCGTCGCGGCTCTGCTTCTCGAGCGTCTGTGAATTGTCCGCCGCCGTTTTGACGATCCCCGCCAAAGCCGCCAGTTGCACCGAGGCCGGCCGGAGAGCTTCCTCGAGCGCCCGGGCGCTCTCGCGCTGCAATTGCGCCGTCGCGTCCTGCGCCGCCCGTTCGGACTGGGCCTGCTGCTCCCGGGTCCGCTGTTCGAGGGCCGTCACGGCCGCGATGGCCGTCTTCACGCCCTCCGCCAGGCCGGCAAAATGCTGGGTCACCGGCCTGGCCGATTCCTCGAGGGTCTTGCTCAGCTCGCGCTGCAACTGGGTGGTCGTGGTCATGAACGCCTGTTGCGCCGCGGCATGCTGCTCGCGCGACTGCCGCTGCAACGAGGCCGATTCCTCGACCGCCTTCTTCGCCGTCACGCCAAGCGCCGCCAGTTGGGTTACCGCTGGTTTCATCACTACCTCCATGG
>CAZUUP010000610.1:0-3637 GCA_964623105.1 uncultured Akkermansia sp. | reverse complement strand
GAGCTGCGGCTCCGCCCCAAACCGACCGCAACCCGCCATCGCCAAACCCCGACCTTCACGCTTTGACCTCTGCCCTTTTTCCTTTTGCCTTTTGCCTTTTACCTTCCCCTTCCCCCCACCCCCCGTCCGACTCCGGCTTCGTCCCTCAGCCTCCGTCTCCCGGGGGGGGCTACGCCTTCACTCCGTTCGGCTCCGCCGGCCCGTGCTCTTGACCTGCGGCCAGCCGGAAACCCTGGTAGCTCCTGCGGTTGCCCGGCCCCCCGTGGTTGCGGGACGCCGCGCGGCAGTCCCGCGCCTGGAAGCTCCAGGAGCCGCCGCGCACCACGCGGCGGGCGCTTCCTTCCGGGCCCACCGGATCAATCACCGCCGCCGCTGCATACGTGCGCATCCCATCGCGGCACCACTCCCACACATTCCCGTGCATATCATACAAACCCCACGGATTCGGCTTCTTCTGCCCCACTCCCTGCGTCCCCTCGCCACTGTTCTTGCCGTACCATCCGTGTTCCGTTAGCAGCGCCTCGTCATCTCCAAAGCTAAACTGCGTCCGCGTCCCCGCCCGGCATGCATACTCCCACTCCGCCTCGGTCGGCAGCCGCCCACCCGCCCACCGGCAGAACGCCTCCGCTTCCCGCCACGACACCCCCACCACCGGCTGCTGCGGATCGTTGAACCGGCTGTCGCTCCAGTATTGCGGCACCTCCGCCCCCGGATTCGCCTCCAAATACCGCTGATACTCCGCATTCGTCACCGGATACTTCCCCAGCCAAAAGCTCTTCGAAATTGTCACCTCATGCACCGGACGCTCATCGGGTTGATCGCTCTCCGCCTGCCCCATCATGAACTTCCCCGCCGGTATCCCCACCAACGCAATCCCTCGCTCATTAACCCACGTCTCCCGCCCCACCACCACCCGCCTCTCCGCCGCCGGCTGCCCCTCACCCGCCGCCCGCAACAAGACCTCCGTCGCCAGCGCCACCACCTCCCAATTTCCCTTCTCCGCCACCAACTCCCGGCACACCGTCAACAAATCCGGCTGACTCTGCTGCCGCAGCAACCCCAGGATCTCCACCCGTTTCCGCGGATCCTTCGTCCCCCGCAACTCCTTCAGAAACGGCTCCAACACCACATGCCGCGCTTCCTCCAGGCACTGCGCCACCAATTCCCGCTGTGCCCCCAGCGCCCCCGCCTTCAACACCGCCCCAAAAAACTGCTCCGCAAACGCCTTCGACCCCAGCGCCACCGCCATCAACATCGCCTCCCGCCACCAGCTCCGTCCAAACGTCTCCACCAACCGCTCCACCCGCCCCTCCCGCGCCGCATGCGCACCCGCCAGATACTCCTGAAATGTCAGATGCAAAAAACCCACCTGCCCATCCCCGTACGGCGCCAGAATCCCGCTCTCATCCCGCATCCGCCCGATGAACTGTTTCCCATCCCGCCCCAATCCCGCCCCCTCCGCAATGTCCACCAGCGCCCGCGTCGCCGCGTCCCCCAGCGCCGCCACCGTCTCCGTCGTCCGGTCGTCCTCCCCGTGCATCCACCACGCCACCGACCCCAGCACACTCTCCGCCGCCTCCGGATCAAACGGCGTCAACCCCGCCGCCTCCCGCACCTCCTGCCGCCAATGCTCCACCAGCACCCGCACGCACCGCGCATACAGATCCGCCCGTCGCCGCGGCAGATTGTGATTCTCATGATGCACCACGCACAGAATCGTCAGCATCAGCGGATTCGCCGGCAGCTCTCGCAACCTTCCAATCCGATAATCCGGCTGCGCCAATATCCCCCGCAACGACGCCACCTCCGCCGCCGCCTTCTCCCCCACCTCCGGCCCATCTCCATGCAACCGCCGGAACACCGCCCCGTACCAATGTTCCACAAACTCCCCCACCTGCTCCGGCGTTAACGGCTTCACCTGAAACTGACAAAACGACGGTCCCAGACTCACCTTCCCCTGATACCCCTGATACCGGCTCGTCACCAAATAAAAGTCCTCCGCCCGGTCCTCCATTGCCTTCTGAATCCACTGGCAAACCTTCACCCGCGTCGCCTCATCCACCACTTCATCCAACCCGTCGAACACCCACAAAATCCCCTTCCGCTCCAGCAAATCCCCCGCCGGATTCTCCACCTCGGCTCGCCCCGCATTCGGCGCTGCCAGCGCCGCCCGGATGAACTCATTCAACGTCCCGTGCTCCCGCCGCAAATCCCGCAACCGCAGGAAAACCGGTATCACGTCCGCCGGCAATCCCGCCACCGGCCCCAACTCGGCCACCTGCAACACTCGCCAGCAAAACTGCCGCGCCCCCGTCGTCTTCCCCGCCCCCGGATCGCCCAACAATATCACCCCCGAATGCTCCCGCTTCTTTGCATACCCAAACACCTTCGCCAGCTCGATCTCCCCATCCCCATAAACCTCCCCCTCCCGCCGCTCCTTCTTCCCCCACCCCGCCACCTCATCCCCCATCGCCATCCGCGCCATCACATTCAACGGCACATATGCCTGCTCGATCGGGAACTCAATCGGGATCCCCTTCCCAATCCCCATCAATTGCAGCTTCGCCGTCGCCTTGCGCAGCCGCTTCAAATACTCCGCTATCGCCTCCGAGTGACGCGGCCCCTTCTCCTTCCGCACTTCCACTCCCTTGTCCGCCCGAATCCCCGTCCCGGCCACCCCTCCCGTCTTCAATCCCGCCAAAAAACCCGCCAACTCGTCGTGCTTCTTCCCATACGCCAACACAAAAACCCGCTGCCCCTGCGGATGTTCCGCCTGCAACTTCTCGACCTCCTCCTCCCGGCACAATCGATAGTGCCGCGCCGTGTTCCCCGCATTCACCCGCTCCAACCACGCCAAGAACGGCTGAAAATTCGGATCCGTCAGTCCCTCCCCGCACCCCACAAACACCAGGCTCGTCGTCATCGCCAGCGCCCGCATCACCGCCTGTGCATGTTCGTCCTGCCGCACCGCCTCATACGACCGTATCCCCAGCACCACCGACTCCGGCTGCTTCCAATGCCCGTGCAAATGCAAAACTCCATCGCTCCCCCCCCGTAACACCCGCGCCACCTCATCCGTCTCCCGCCAGGTCACCACCGGCCTTTTCGTAACCTCCGCCAGCAACCCGTCGTAGTTTGTCGTCACCAGAGGCACTTCCAAATCCCGCAGCGCCTCAATCACCCCGCCATCCCCCACCGTTAACGCCCCCACACTCTCCCGCAGCCACCGCTTGAACTCCGTACCCGATCGTCCCCCCAAGCCCTCCTGCACCCGTTCAGCCACCGAAAGCATATCCCCGAGGTGCGGCGATTCGATGTCCTCAACCATCCGACCCCGCCGCTTCGCGTCATATTCCCTCGGAAACAACTCGCCACATTGCTTCACCCCCAACTTGAGCAACCCCCTCCACGACGCCGCCTCCGCCCCACCCGTCGCCCCAATCGACACCCCTGCCCCCACCACAAACACCACCTGCCCATCCGCAATCAGCTTGCGCAAATCCTCTATCAACGCGTGCCCCATGATTCCCCCAACGCTAAAAGCCCCCCGCAGAAAACAAAAGTCTCTTCCCAAAAAAACCACACCCCCCCCCCACAAACCCCCACCCCCCCCCCCCCCCCCCACCCCCCCCCCCCC
>CAZUUP010000609.1:0-3651 GCA_964623105.1 uncultured Akkermansia sp. | reverse complement strand
GACCCAGCTCGCCGCCTGACCCACCGCGGTGGTTACAAATTCGTCACACACCCTGTTGCCGTTTCCGCATACAAATTGACTTGTCCCCGGCCCCCGGTCGGCAGAAACTCCCGGCAAACCTGATACCAACATGAAATTCGCAAAACTCCTGCTGCCCGTCCTCGGTGCCCTTACCCTTGCCGCCCCCATCCCCGGACGCGCACAGACGCTCCTTGATCTTCTCAAAACCATCCAGCCCGGACAGCCAGCCCCCGCCCAACCGCCCCCGCCTCCCACGGTTGTCACCAACACCCAGACCATCATCATCTACAGCAACACGACGCCCCAATCCCCGTCGCCAGCCGCGCCCACCCAGCCCGCCGTTCTCGATACCCGGCCCGCCTTCCTCGCTTACGTGACCAACTACGTCACCGTCACCAACCGCGTCATCGTCACCAACTACGTCGTCAGCACCAAACCGGTCATCACCACCAACTACTACAACGCCCAGGGCCAGTTCCTCCAACCCGTCCAACCCGCCGCGCCGCCCCCAATCCCCGGGCTCGTCCCCATTGCGCCCGCCGTGCCCACGACCCCGACCGCTGTCGTTCCCAAACCGCCCGCCGCCCCGGATCCGCGCGTCGTCCTTGCCGGTCAGCAACAGGCCGTCCGCGAACTCCTTTCCAACAGCGCCGCCGCTGCCGGCAAGCGCCTCGCTACCACCGGCAGTTTCAATGACCCCGCCCATCAAATCCAGATTCCCGAAGGCATGACCGTGTTTGATCGCGCCAAGGCCAACCGCCTCCTCACTGCCATGAACACGGCCGCCGAAAAAGCCGCTCCCGAGGTCACCCAACTCCTCCAAAGCGCCATCGCCCGCCTCAACCCCGCCGACGCCGCCGCCATCCTCAAGGGCGCGCCCGACGCCGCCGTCCGCCTCCTCTTCACCACGGAGGGCCAGAACCTCTCCAACCAAACCCTCACCATCGTCAAGCGCACCGGTGTCGCCGCCGGTCTCCCCGACGCCCATCAATCCGCCATGCTCAAAGGCGGCGGACTTCTCGGTGGACTCCTCGGCGCCGGCCCCAGCGTGGACATCGACACCCATGTCACCAAAGGCGTCCTCGCCGCCTTCGTCAAGAACATCGCCGACCAGGAACGCGTCATCCGCACCACCCCTGCCGCCCGTTCTACCCCCACCCTCCAGAACGCCTTCAAGTAACCCCGCAGGCGTCGCCCCAAACAAGTAAACCTCAAGGGTCTCCTCGTGAGACCCTTTTTGTTTTTTCATCGAATTCTCGACGGGGTGCCCTGCCCCATCGCTGTCCCCGGCACGGCGAGATGCCCCGACCACGCCGCCCGGGTCGCCCTCAAAGGATTCGAGCTTTTCGATCAATCTTGTTTGGACTCAGACCCGCTCCGCCAGTATCCTTCCCCTCAACTTTCGAACACGCCCCGCCTGATGCAGACCAAATCCGAACCTCTCGGGAAACTGCCCGCCAGTTTGCAGCACCAATTCGCCGCCATGGAACAGCGCCTCTGGCGCATGGACACCACCGTCGCCATCGGCGGCACCGTCTGCGGGTTGCTCCTCTCCTTCACGTTCCTCTTTCTCTCCGACCGCCTCTGGGACACGCCCGTCTGGCTGCGCACGCTCTCCTCGCTCGCTGCGCTCGGAGCCGCCGGCTATTTCGGACTCGGCTGGATTCGCCTTTGGACGCTGCAACGCCGCGACACCAAGGCCCTCGCGGAAATCATCCAACGCCACCATCGCCGCCTCGGCGACCGTCTCCTCGGCGTTGTCGAACTCGCCGACGAATCCCGCCGCCCCGCCAACGTCTCCCCTGCCCTCTGCCAGGCCGCCATCGCGCAAGTCGCCCGCGAAGCCGCGCCCATGGACTTCTCCGCCGCCGTCGCCGCCCGTCGCCCGCGCCTCATCGCCGCCACCGCGCTCGGCCTGCTCACACTCGTCGCCATTCCCTTCGTGATTTTTCCCGACGCGAGCATCAATGCGCTGAAACGCTGGTTCCTCCCCGGCGCCTCGATCACGCGCTACACCTTCGTCCAACTCTCCGACCTCCCCGCGCGCCTCGTCGTCCCGCACGGCGAACCCTTTGAAATCAACTGCGGCGTCACCCCGCGCTCCTTCTGGAAACCCGCGACCGCCACTTCCCAATTCGCCCGCCAGCCAGCCATCGACGCCCCCGTCAACTCCGGCCACGCCCTTTTCAAAATCCCCGGCCAGACCCAGCCCGGTACCCTCTACCTCCGCGCCGGCGACGCCACGCGCCAGATCGCCATCGAACCCACCCATCGCCCCGCCCTCAAACAATTCACCGCCAGCCTCGAACTCCCCGCCTACCTCCATTACCCCGTCCTCGAACAACCCATCCAGCAAGGCCGCCTCAGCTATCTCGAAGGCACCCGCCTCACCTTCCGCGGCCAGACCACGCGCAATCTCGCCAGCGCCGAACTCCGCGACGCCCAACCCCAGGCCCAGCCCCTCGCCGTCACCGCCGCCAGCTTCACCTCGCCCACGCTCACGCCCACCGGCGCGCCCACGCTCCACTTCACCTGGCAGGATGAACTCGGCCTCCGTCCCCAGCCCGCGCTCGCCCTCCTCCTTCAGCCCCAGCGCGACGCCGCGCCGCTCATCGAACTCCCCGACCAGCCCCGCGAAACCGCCATCCTTGAAGATGAAATCGTCCCCCTCCGCCTCGCCGCCACCGACGACTTCGGCGTGAAAGAACTCGGCCTCCGCTACGATTTCACCAACCCGCAAAAAGCCGGCGGCGACGACGTAACTCGCACCAACAAGGTCAAAACCGGCGCGCACACCGAGCGCAAACTCGCCGGCGTCTTCGAGTTCTCCCCCAGCTTCCTCGGCATCCCCGCCGGCACCGTCGTCAGCGTCCGCGGCACCGCCACCGATTATTTTCCCGGCCGCGCTCCCGCCGAATCCAGCGTCCATCGCCTCCTCATTCTCAGCCGCGAAGAGCACGCCCGCATGATCCAGGAGCAGCTAGAAAAACTCCGCGTCGCCATCGAGGAACTCACCCGCAAACAGGAAAATCTCACCGGCGAAACCAAGCGCGTGCAGGACCAAAAGCCCGACAAACAAGCCACCCCCGACACCGCCAAAAAACTCGGCGAACAATCCGACGAACAAAAAGAAAACGCCCGCACCCTCGAGCGCATTTCCGAGGACGGCCTCCGCACTCTCAAAGACGGCCTCCGCAACAAATCGCTCCCCACCAAGATGCTGAAGGATTGGGCGCAAAGCCTCGAACAAATGCAGAACGTCGCCAAACAGGAAATGGGCGAGGCCACCGACTCCCTCAAGTCCGCCCAGCAAAATCCCGCCAAACGCCCCGCCGAAGTCGCCAAGGCCGTCGAGAAAGAAGAGCAGGCCCTCAAAGCCCTCCAGGAACTCCAGCGCAAAATGTCCAACGACCTCGACAAGATGCAGGCCCTCACCCTTTCCAAACGCCTCCGCAAAGTCGGCGAGACCGAGCAGGGCGTCGATCTCACCCTCCAGAAAACCCTCGCCGAAACCATCGGCCTCCGCCGCGAGGAACTCCCCGCCCCGATCCGCGCCAAGCTCTCCGGCCTCGCCGGCGACCAAGAACGCGCGAGCAAAGACACCGCCAAAATCCACGAAGAAATCACCCG
>CAZUUP010000608.1:0-3653 GCA_964623105.1 uncultured Akkermansia sp. | reverse complement strand
TCCGACTGATGGTCAGCACGTACGCATGAAGCGCGCTGCCGCGGTCGTGGGCGTCGATGAGGGTGAGGAAGTAGTCGCCGTCGGCGGGCAGGCGAATGTGCAAAGCCGGGTCGGCGCTGGTTTCCGAATCGTCGCAGGTCGCCAGCAGGTGGCCGGCGCGGTCGTGCAGCATCAGGATGCCGTCCAAGGGGGTGCCGCCGCGCGCCGACGTAACGGTGGCGGTGATTTGGTCCCCCGCTTTCCCGCGGAAATGGAAGACATCCACGTCACCGGGTTCGCCGATGGTCCCGCGCACGGGACGGTCGAAGGGCAGTTCCTGCGCCTGCCGGAATCCACCGTTCGGCTCGCGTTCGGCCAGCAGCGATCCTTTGGACGCAACCAGCAGTTCGTAAGGGGCCGTGGGGCCTTCCGGAGCGGTCACGATGAGCGTCAGCGAGGTGACGGAAAGGCTGTGGGGAAGTTTCAACTCGAGTTCGACCTGAGCATCGCCGACGCGTTTGACATCGTAGTCTTTCGGCACGTCGGCCTTGCCCTTGCTTTTCAGGGTTGCGGTGACGTTGGCATTGGTCGTCCCGAGCTGGATGCCCGTGGCGTTGGTGATGCCCGTTCCGCGCAGGCGCACGAGGGAATTGGTTCCGGCCTCGATCATCAACGGCAAGGCCAGGAGCACGCGGGGCGGCTCGGGTTTCTTGGCGTCAGGCTTTTCAGCGGCCGTTCCGCCCGGCACCAAGGTCAGAGCCAGCAGCCAGACCGCCCGCCAGTTGCTCATGCGCGGGCGGTGCCGGTGGGCGGAAGCGGCGGGAAATCCCTGTTGAGTCACGCGGACGTTTGCGGAGGGGCGGCGCAGGTTCACGAATAGAGGTCCCGCATCGTTTCGCCCTGATCGAGGATTTCCAGCGGGCGGCCGTCCGGAGTGAAGATTTGTTTGCGCGGATTGATGCCCAGCGCTTCAAAAATCGTGCAGGCGACATCGGCGGGGCGGACGGGACGGTCGGTCACAAAAGCGCCCTCGCGATCGGTCGCGCCGATGACTTTGCCGCGCTGCACGCCCGCGCCGGCGAACAGCATCGAGCCGGCCTTGGCCCAGTGGTCGCGCCCGTTGTCCTTGTTGATCTTGGGGGTGCGCCCGAATTCCCCCATGGCCACGACGAAAGTGTCCTTGAGGAGGCCGCGCTGATCGAGGTCGTGGATGAGGGCCGCGAAACCCTGGTCGAAATCAGGCACCTTCTTCTCGAGGCCCTCCCAGATTTTGGCGTGATGATCCCAGCCGCCAAAATTGACGGTGACAAACCGCACGCCCCGCTCGACCAGCCGCCGCGCCAGCAGGGCGCTTTGCCCGAAGGTCGTCCGTCCGTATTCGTCGCGCAGCTTTTCGGACTCCTTCTCGATGTCGAACGCGGCCTGCGCCTCGGTGTTCAGCAGCATTTCCGCGGCGCGGCCGCGAAATTCGTCATAGGTTGCAAGCTGGTCATTTCCTTTGATCCGGGTCGAGAGCGAGTCCACCGCGGCGAGCAGGGTGCGGCGGCGCTCGGCGGCGGGCGGGGCGAGGGGTTCGGCGACGGTGAGATCGCGCACCTTGTAGCCGGGCTGGTTCGGGTCGCCGGCCTTGAAGGATTCGTAGCGTCCGCCGAGGAACGCGCTCTTGCCGAGTTCCCAGGTGAACGAAGGATTGCGCGGCACGGCGACGTAGGGCGGCAGCAAACCGGCGAAGCCCATCTCATGGGCCACGACCGCGCCCATGGCGGGATAGTCGCCAAACGCCGAACCGAACCGTCCGGAGAGCACCCAGTTGGTGGCCGTTTCGTGATGATCGTTGTCGTGCGCCTGCGAGCGGACGAGGCAGACCTTGTCCATGGTTTTGGCCATGCGGGGCAGCAGTTCGCCAACATGCGTGCCGGGGACATTGCTGGGGATCGAACGATATTTGCCGCGGATTTCGAGCGGCGCATCGGGCTTCAGGTCGAAGGTGTCATGGTGGGAGATACCGCCGCCCAGATAGACCAGGATGACCGACCGCGCCCGGGCGGTCCCCGCCGAAGTTCCCGCCTGGGCGTTCAGCCGGAGGAGGTCCGCCAGCGAAAAGCCCAACGGTGCCAGCGCGCCGACGCGGAGGAAATCGCGCCGGGTGGCGCCGTTGCAGAAGCGGCTGCGTCGTGGATTCAGGAAGATGTCGAGCATGGCAGGGTGCCGCGGCGGCGCGGCGTTCAGTGGTTGAAGGTGAAATCTTTGGCGTTCAGGAGCGCCCAGAACAGGTCGCGGCCCTTTTCCTGGCGCGTGCCGTCAGCGGCAAACGCCCGGCTGACGGCCGCCGCCTCGGCTGCGGACGGCGGACGGCTCAGGGTGGCGAGGAAAACGTCTTCCACCAATTGCCGTTCAACTGATCCGGCCTTGAGCAGGGCTGCGAGGCGGCCTTCGGCGTGGCCGAGTTTCTTCAGGACCTCCTCGCCGTTTTGCAGGTGCAGGAGTTGCGGCAAAGTCACGTCGCCCGAACGCTCGCAGGCGCACGCGGTGACGCGATCCGAGCGACCGAACAGACCAAGGAAATACGAGCTGACACCCGGGTCCGGGAGCTGGATGGCGCGCACGCCCAGCGGATAACCGGCAAAAGAGTCCGGCACCCCGGTGGCCTGGCTGATCGCATCCAGCAGAACCTCGGCGGGCAGGCGGCGCGCGAAGTAATGCGAGTAGAAGCGGCGGTCGGTCTCGTTGCCCGGCAGCGATTCGGAACTGAGCTGGTAGGTGCGCGAGTTGAGAATCAACCGCATGACGTGCTTGAGATCGTAGCCGTGCGAGACGAATTCGCGGTTGAGTTCGCGCCACAGGGCGGGGTTTGACGGCGGATTGCTCGGGCGCAGGTCGTCCACGGGCTCGACCAGCCCCACGCCGAGGAAATGTTTCCACAGTCGGTTCACCATGCTGCCGCTGAAATACTCGTTGGCCGGATCGCTCATCCAGGCGACCAGTTGCGTGCGCGGGTCGGCGCCGGGGGGCAGTTCGACGGCGGAACGGTCGAGCGGTTGCGGGGCCATCATCTTGCGGGTGCGCGGCTGCATGACGCTCACGCTGGCGAGGCGCTGGCGCTCGAGTTGCCGGCGCGCTTCTTCAAGTTTCTTGCGTTCGTCACTGATCTTCTTCTCCGCCCGTTCAGCCTCCTTGCCGGCCTTGCCCCGCGCGTCAGCCTCGGCGTCGGCGAGGGCCTTCGCCTGCTTGGCAACGCGTTCGAGTTGCTGGGCTTCATCCTTGGAAACCGTGTTCAGCGTCGTGCGACCGGCCGTGGGATTCTCACGTTTGAGGGACACGCGGGAGAAGAACGCCGCAAAGTGGTAGAAGTCATCCTGGGTGTAGCGTTCGAGGGGATGATTGTGGCAGCGCGCGCAGCCGATGCGCGTCCCGAGAAACGCCTGCGCCACCGAATCGGTCAGCTCGGAATCGACGTTGCGCTTTTCGCCAATAGTCGTGATGAAGTAGCCGATCTGCGGCTGGGTCACCGCGTCGCCCGAGGCCGTGAGAAGCTCGCGGGCCAGGTCGTTCCACGGACGGTTCGCGGCGACCTGCCCGCGCAGCCACGCGTGGAAAGACCGCACGCCCTTGGCCCCGCGGACATCGTGATCCCGTTCCTGGCGGTGTTGGAGCAAATACCCGAGTTGCACGGC
>CAZUUP010000607.1:0-3655 GCA_964623105.1 uncultured Akkermansia sp. | reverse complement strand
GGGGGGGGGGGGGGGGGGGGGGGGGGGGGGGGGGGGGGGGGGGGGGGGGGGCTTGGGAATCTCGGGCAGCGGGGTGCCGGCGGGTGCGCCCATGGGCGGCTCCATATTGAGTGGCGGAGGCGGGGTGGGAGTGAATTTGCCGGTGCGCACGATGTCTTCGACCTGGCTGCCGTCAAGGGTCTCGTATTCGAGCAGGGATTTGGCGATGAGTTCGAGCTTGTCGCGGTTGGCGTCGATGAGGTCTTTGGCGCGTTGGTAGCCGGACTGGATGAGTTGCTTGACCTCGGCGTCGATGTCCTGGGCAGTCTGTTCGCTGTAGTCCTTGCCGCGGGCCATTTCGCGGCCGAGGAACATGTATTCCGAGCTGTCGCCGTATTGGACCATGCCGACGCGTTCGCTCATGCCGAATTGGGTGACCATGGCCCGGGCCATTTTGGTGGCCTGCTGGAGGTCGCCGGAGGCACCGGTGGAAATGTCGCCGGAGAAGATTTCCTCGGCGATGCGACCGGCCATGGTCATGGCGATCATGTCGAGCATCTCTTTTTTCTGGTGGTTCCAGACGTCGTCCTTGGGCAGGGACATGGTGGAGCCGAGGGACTGGCCGCGGGGGATTATGGTGACTTTGTGCAGCGGGTGGGTGTGCTTGAGGAGGACGTTGACGAGGGCGTGGCCGGCCTCGTGCCAGGCGGTGCGCTTCTTGTCTTCGTCGGTCATGGCGAGGGTGCGGCGTTCGCGGCCCCAGCGGACTTTGTCGCGGGCTTCCTCGAGTTCGGACATGCCGACGGCTTTCTTGTTGCGGCGGGCGGCGAGGAGGGCGGCTTCGTTGAGGAGGTTGGCGAGTTCGGCGCCGGAGTAGCCGGGAGTGCCGCGGGCGATGACGGAGAGGTCGGCGACGGGTTCGAGTTTCACGTTGCGGGCGTGGACCTTGAGGATGGCTTCGCGACCGCGGACGTCGGGCAGGTTGACGACGATCTGGCGGTCGAAGCGGCCGGGACGGAGGAGGGCGGGGTCGAGGACGTCGGCGCGGTTGGTGGCGGCGATGATGATGATGCCTTCCTGAGTGTCGAAGCCATCCATCTCGACGAGGAGTGCGTTGAGGGTCTGTTCGCGTTCATCGTTGCCGCCGCCGAGGCCGTGTCCGCGGATGCGGCCGACGGCGTCAATTTCATCGATGAAGATGAGGCAGGGGGTGTTTTTGCGGGCCTGCTCGAACATGTCGCGGACGCGGCTGGCGCCGACGCCGACGAACATTTCGACGAAGTCGGAGCCGCTGATGCTGAAGAAGGAGGCGTCGGCCTCGCCGGCAATGGCCTTGGCGAGGAGGGTTTTGCCGGTGCCGGGGGCGCCGACCATGAGGATGCCCTTGGGGATGCGGCCGCCGAGCTTTTGAAATTTCTTCGGATCCTTGAGGAACTCGACGAGTTCGGAGACTTCCTCCTTGGCTTCCTCGACGCCGGCGACGTCCTTGAAGGTGATCTTGTTCTGGTCCTTGTTGAGCATCTTGGCCTTGCTCTTGCCGAAGCTGAGGGCGCCCTTGCCGGCCATCTTGATCTGGCGGACGAAGAAGAAGTAGAGGAAGAGGCCGATGAGGAGGAAGGGGAGCAGCGTGAAGACGATGCTCATGAGGAAGGTGTTGGGCTCGACGGTCTTGAACTTCCCGGTGGCGAGAAGTTTTTCGAGGAGATTGGGGGTGAGGGGGATTTTGATGCGGAAGAGGTCGCCCGTTTCTTCACCCGCGGCGTTCATCACCGGTTTGCCGTCCTTGGTGAGCTTTTTAAGGCGGCCGGTGATGAGGCGGAGGTCGGAGGATTGGGGGTTGTAATTGATCTCGCCGGATTCGATGCGGTCGGCCTCGACGTGGCCGATGAAGTCGGTGTAGCTGAGTTCGAGCCGGCGCGGTTCGGTCCGGTCGCGCAGCATGATGAGGATCGGGACGAAACCAAGGATCGCCAGCCAGATGATCCAAGGGCGCACGGATGCCTTGAAGTCGTTGTTTTTCCCGCCGTCGCCGGATTTGTTGTCGTTGGCCATGTCAGTACTTGCCCCGAGCCTACATCACTGGCCGGAGCGTGCAACCACTGCCTCGCCGTGCCGTAGGACAAACGAGCCGGGCAATGGGCGCGGGCGGAAAGGGCTGGCGAACCGGAGGGTCGGCCGAAGAAATTTGTTTCACGGGCGAACCCATGTCCATTTGAACCGCCGGCGGGTTTGGTTGTCCAGTTTGAACTGTTCGGACATGCGCAGGCCTTCGACCCAGAAGGGCGCGCCGTTTTCCGCGACGGCGACCACGCGCCGGTGCCGCTCGGCGCGGGGGACGCGGGCGGCGGCAAACAAGTCCTGCAATTTCACGGGTCGCGGCATGCCGATGGGGTGGAACCGGTCGCCGGCCTGCCAGTGGCGGAGGGTGATTCGGCGGCCGATCTTGGCGGCGTCGAAGCATTCGCAATTGCGTTCTGGCGGTGTCGGCAGCCGGGCGCCGGGTTGTGGCGCGAACTCCCAATGAAGATGCAATCGGCCGAAATGCAGTTCGCCTTGAATGCCCGACAGTTCGAAAGTGGCGGCAGCAGCGAGAAATGCTGGAGGAGTTGGTGGCCCCGCGGCGAGGGTGCCGTCGGGAATGCGCCAGACGACGAGGTCCGGGCGGACGCTGATTGGGTGGTCGGTCTGGTGGCGCAGATGTTCGATCAGGGCGAAGTCGGGTTCGATGCCGAGGGCGCGCAGTTGGAGTCGGGTGACCTGGCGCTGGATGGCGGGATGCAGGTTTTTGAAGCGGGTTCGGCGGCGGCTGGCCAGCCATTTTTCTGCGCACTGGCGGGTGAATTCGGCATCGGTGCCGATGATTTCCATCGAGCGGCGGATGGTGGTAGCGAGGGCGGGGGAGAAGTCGTGGGTCAACTGGGGGAGAAGTTGGTGGCGGATGCGGTTGCGGGCATGCTCGGGGTTGGCATTGCTGGCATCCTCGCGGAAGGCGATGCGGTGGCGGGCGGCGTAATCGCGAAGGGCGGCGCGGGTGAGGTCGAGCAACGGACGCACGAGGAGAAGGTCGGGGTTGACGGGCGAGGGGTTGGCCCAGGCCATGCCGGCGAGGCCGTCACCGCCGGAGCCGCGAAAGAGGCGGAGGAAGAAGAGTTCGGTCTGGTCGTCGGCGTGGTGGGCGAGGGCGACCACCCGACTGCCGGCGCGGGCGGCGGCACGGGCGAGAAACTGGTGGCGGGCGAGGCGGGCGGCCATTTCCGGGCCGTGGCGGGCGAGTTCGGGGTCCTGCTCGTGACGCCAGGATTCCTCGAAGCAGGTCAGGCCGAGTTTCTCCGCCGTGGCGCGGGTGAGGGCGGCGTCGGCGTCGCTGGCGTCGCCGCGGAGGCGGTGGTTGAAGTGGGCGACGGCGAGTTGCCAGCGGTGGTCTTGGGTCAGGCGGTGGAGCAGGTGGAGCAGGACCATGGAATCGGCGCCGCCGGAGACGGCAACGAGGACGGGCTGGCCCGGCGGCAGGAGCTGCCGCGCAGTGATCGAAGCCGCAACTTGTTGGCACAAATCCACGATGGCGGGATGCTAGGCTCGGCGGCGTGGCAGGCAAGCGCCGGGGCGGCGGGGGCGACAGTTTTTCCGGTGGATGCCGATAATCCCTGCATAGAAACGATGAAAACCCTGCGTTTTC
>CAZUUP010000606.1:0-3659 GCA_964623105.1 uncultured Akkermansia sp. | reverse complement strand
GGGGGGGGGGGGGGGGGGGGGGGGGGGGGGGGGGGGGGGGGGGGGGGAGGGGGTGGGGGGGGGGGGCGCCGGGATTGCCGCGACGGCTGGAGTTTTACAACAACGGGACGGAGCGGGTGTGGCTGGCGGCGGAGAAGGGGGTGAAGGTGTTTACCAACGGGTGGCCGTTCAAGGCGGGCTATACGAATGCGCTGTTGGTGGCGGAGGGGACGTTGTCGGCGGGCGGAATGGAGTTCCCGCAGGTGGTGGAGTTTTGGGAGTTCCGACGGATGCTGGGGCGGGTGGCCAAGAGCAGCAATGACTTGGAGGTCGTGTCGCGGGTGCGGATGGAAGTGACGAACGTGGCAGCCGGAGGGGCGCTGGATTCGTATCTGCCGGCGCTGCCGAAACTGGCGCGGATGGAGGATTTCCGGTTGCCGGCCGCAGCCGGAGCGAAGGGCTCGGGGGTGGTGTCGCAACGGGTGGAGTATGTGGTGAAGGATCGCCAGTGGCCGGGGAAGGAGGCAGCGCGGTGGCGGTATGTCGTGGGTCCGCGGTTGCGGCTGTGGGGTTGGTGGGCGGGGTTCGGGGTGGCGACGCTGGTGGCGGGCTGGGCCCTGGGACGCGCGGTGCGCCAAGCCAGGGCGCGGCGGGCGGCGGAGGCGCAGGTGGTCGTGGAGGGAAGGGAGTGAGCCGCGGGGCGGGCGGGGCGGAGCGAGCGGGAGCGGGAGCGCGGGCGGCCCGCCCGCAAGTCCGCAGCGGAAGTGGCGGGGTGAACGGGGGGCCGTGCCCGGGGGCGCGGGCGGGGGCTGAAGCAGCCGTGGCATCCGGGGTGACGGGCGCGCCGCCGCCTCACCCCGGCAGCTACCTCGAGGGCAGTCCGGCGGGCGGGCCGCCCGCGCTCCTGGGGCGGGTGCTGGTGGCGGCGGTGCTGGGTGTGGCCT
Source organism: uncultured Akkermansia sp. (assembly GCA_964623105.1). Classification (GTDB taxonomy): domain Bacteria; phylum Verrucomicrobiota; class Verrucomicrobiia; order Limisphaerales; family BJHT01; genus BJHT01. The sequence goes on along the minus strand of CAZUUP010000606.1, from coordinate 2,736 downwards.
GGTTGTGGTTCTGCGGCAGCGTCGTGGGTTCAGCGTGCCGGGAGTTTCATCTGGATGAGGGGTGGGAGTTGACGAAGGGGTGGATGTTGCAGCGCGGGTTTTCGCTGTATGGCGATTTTTGGAATGACCAGCCGCCGTTGCATACGTGGGTGTTGAGCGGGTTGCTCGCGGTGCCCGGGGCGGGTGCGGAGGTGGCACGCGGGTTGTCGCTGGGGCTGGCGACGTTGCTGCTGGGGTGTCTGGCGTGGTTGGTGGGGCGGAGGGCGGGTTTTTGGGGTGGAGTGGTGGCGGTGGTGTTGGTGGCGGGTTCGACACAGGTGTTGTTGCAGTGCGGGGCGGTGATGATCGGGTTGCCGGCGTATGGGTTGGGGATGGCGGCGGTGGTGTGCGGGTGGCGGTGGCGGACGACGGGGCGCGTGGGGTGGGCAATGTTGTCGGGGGTGTTGGCGGGGCTGGCGTTGCAGACGAAGTTGACGGCGGGGTTGGTGATCGGGGCGTTGATGGCGCAGGTGCTGGTGTGGGGCTGGCAGGCCGGGGTGGGGGCGGCGCGGCGGACGTGGCGGTGCGGGGTGGCGGGCTGGGTGGCGGGGGCGGTGGTGGCGTGGAGCGTGGTGTGGGCGCGGTTCCCGGCGCTGGGTGCGGGGTCGCTGGTGGGCGGGCATTTTGATGGGGCAAATGCGGCGGCGTTCGCCGACCCGCGTTACCAGCAACTGGATGCGATGCTGCGGGTGGACTGGCCGTTGTGGCTGGGGGCGTTGCCGGGGTTGTGGTGGTGTTGGGTGGACCGGCGGGAATGGGGGGTGTTTCCGTTGGTGTTGCTGGCGGGGAGTTACGTGGCGCACCGGCTGCACCAGCCGTTTTGGTTTTATTATTACCTGCATCTGGCGGTGCCGCTGGCGTGGGTGTCGGCGGTGGGGTGGGTGCGCGGGGGCGAGTGGGTGGTGGCGCGGTGGGCGGCGGAAGGGAGCGGGGTGCCGACCGGGGGGCGCTGGTTGACGCGGGCGGGGGCGTTGGCCTGGTGCGCCGGTGTCGGAGCGGTCGCGATGGCCGTGCCGGAGCGGCTGGCGCGCGAGGCGGCGTTTGTCGGGGAAGGGTCGCCGGCGGCAGTGGAGGAGTTGATCGGGAGGCTGCGCGGGCGGAGCGGGGAGACGCGGTGGTTTTACACGGACCGTCCGACGTATGCGTTTGCGGCGCGGCTGGTGATGCCGCCGGAACTGGTGGTGGTGCCGCAGAAACGGGTGCGGACGGGGCGGATTACGGAAGGGGAATTGGTGGCATTGCTGCGGCGGTATCGGCCGGAGCAAATGGTGTTGTGCGGGCGGGAATTGCGCGGGCCGTTGTTCGCGGCGTGGGTCGCGGGGGGCTACCGGCGGGAGTGGCAGGCGGAGGGGATCGAATATTTTGTGCGGAACGATCTGGCGGCGGGAGCGGAGGGCGGGCCATGAAATATGGATGGCGAGCGGGAGCGAAAGGGCAAGGGGGGCGGGAAGGACGGCGGGCGTTCAGCCTGGTGGAGTTGCTGGTGGTGCTGGGCATTCTCGGCATCTTGGGCGCGTTGTTGCTGAGCGGCCTTGCGGGAGGTCGCGGCAAAGGGTGGACGGCCAAATGCGAGAGCAACCTGCGGCAGTTGACGGTGGCGCTGAAGTTGTATGCGGACGATCAACAGGGGGCGTTCCCGCTGAATGCGGACACGGGGGATTTGACGGGGCTGACGGGGGGATGGGTTTCCGGGAACATGAGCAAAACGGCGGAGGCGCGGGATCCGCAATGGTTGACGCGCCGGGACGCGGCGCTGCTGGCGGGATACGTCGGGGTGGCGGGGGTGTATGCGTGTCCGGCGGACCGGAGCGGCAAGGTGCGGAGTTATGCGCTGAACGGACGGGTGGCCCCGTATCGAAATCCGACCAATGGGCCGGTGCGCTGGATTGGCGGGCGGGGGACGAATTTCGCGACGTACCGGGGACCGGTGGAGATGGGGCGACCGGAGCGGATCTTCCTGCTGGTGGATGAGCGGGCGGATACGATCAATGACGGCTCGTTCGCGACGGACTTCAGCCACACGGGAAATCCACTGGGGCTGGGGCTGGCGAATCCGTATTACTGGATTGATTTTCCGGCGGACCGCCACGGGGGCGGGGCGGCGTTGAGTTTTGCCGACGGTCATGTGGTGGTGCAGCGCTGGGTGGAGCCGACGACGCGGCCCGGATTGGCGGTGCCGCGGACCCATACTTCGTCCGGGGACCGGGACGTGCAGTGGTTGCTCGAACGCACCGCGGAGGCGCGATGAAGGTGGCGGACGATGAAACTCAGGATGTCGAGGGTATCGCGTCCGACTGACGAGCGGCGGGGAGAAAGAGAATCGAACGCAGGCCCCGGAAAACGCCCGGCGACGGTCGTGGATTGCGAGCCGATATTTGCGATCCGGTCCGCAAGCTGCAAACTACGCCTGCTCAGCCACCGGTTGCCCGCATCGCGGTGTAAGGATTCCAAAACCGGGTTTCGCCCTTTGTTTTCAACGGTTTCTTGCGTTGCCACGTGCAATGCCGTCTGGCTGGGAGAACGAATCGTTCCGAAGCCCGGTGTTCATTGATCGAAAACGCATTCTCCTGTTTCTTACGCGGCGCTCGGGGGGCTGACTATTCTTTTGACAGGGACAAGGGGGAATCATTAGCTTCGGGCTTGATTCGGTTAGTTAAACAAAAACCAAACAGACATGAAAAAATATCTCTTGCTTGC
>CAZUUP010000605.1:0-3659 GCA_964623105.1 uncultured Akkermansia sp. | reverse complement strand
CCGCGCACATCCGAACCCGCCCGCACGCCACCCCTGGCGCGAGCCGTGAAATCGGAAACGGCAATGGAATGGAGGCACAGGAATGGGAAGAAGGAATTTGTTGGATCTTATTCCTTTGCCCTCATTCCATTGCCAATACTCCCCTACTCCCTCCCTTGTCTTTTCTCTGTGTCCATCGCGTCTCTGTGGTCAAACTACCCCTGCACCAATCACCCATACGCACCCAACTAACTCCACCCCTTCCCCATTACCCTGCCCCAAATTCCCCTGCCAAATTCCCATTACCCTGCTAACCCCCATGCAAACCACCCGCACCCTCGCCCTCCTGCTCCTCCTGCTCGCCCCCGCCCAGGCGCAACTCTCTGCGCCACCCTCCGCGCCCATCATCGGCGCCCGCCTCCCCGCCCTCAGCCCCGACGCCAAACAACTCGCCTTCGTCTATCGCGGCGACATCTGGACCGCCCCCGCCACCGGCGGCCGCGCCACCCCCCTCACCGCCCACCTCGAGATGGACTCCTTCCCCCTCTACTCCCCCGACGGCAAATGGATCGCCTTCTCCAGCCGCCGCAGCGGCAGTTGGGACATCTACGTCATCCCCGCCGAAGGCGGCACACCCCAGCAACTCACCTGGCACGCCAACGCCGAAACCCCCTACGGCTGGAGCCCCGACGGCAAACACCTCCTCTTCTCCGGCAAACGCGACTCCGTCAACTACGCCGTCTTCGCCCTCGACGTCAAAACCCTCGCCACCCGCAAACTCTTCGAAGACTTCGCCACCCTCAACTACCCCGGCTACTCCCCCGACGGCAAAGAAATCGTTTACGGCCGCTACGGCTTTCCCAGCACCCGCCCCCGCTACACCGGCTCCGCCGCCGCCCAGATCTGGACCTACAACACCGCCGACAACACCCGCAAACGCATCACCGAAAACGACCGCCAGCACCTCTGGACCAAATTCCTCCCCGACAGCCAGTCCCTCCTCACCGTTACCATCGGCGAACCCACCCCCTCCGTCTCCAAACTCGGCGAACGCATCCCCAAAATCACCGACAACCCCGCCCGCACCCCCAACCTCTGGACCTTCACCCGCGACGGCAAAGGCAAACCGCTCACCCGCTTCATCGGCGGCGCCGTCCGCGCCCCCTCCCTCGCCACCAACGGCGACATCGCCTTCGAATACGGCGTTGACCTCTGGCTCCTCAAAAAAGACACCACCGCCCCCACCAAGATCACCCTCCTCGTCGCCGGCGACGAAAAACAAAACACCCGCCGCCGCGAAAAACTCACCACCGGCGTCACCGAAGCCGAACTCTCCCCCGACGGCAAACAAGTCGCCTTCGGCCTCCGCGGCGACATCTGGGTCGTCCCCACCGAAAAACCCAAGGGCCTCGCCGGCCGCGGCGCCGACATCGCCCGCCGCCTCACCGACTGGGCCGGCGACGACTCCGACTTCTTCTGGGCCCCCGACGGCAAAAAACTCTTCTTCACCTCCGACCGCGAATCCAACACCCGCCTCTACGAACTCGAACTCGAATCCCTCAAGGTCAAACCCCTCTGGAAAAGCACCGAAAACGTCTCCCACCTCAAACTCTCCCCCGACGGCAAGCAACTCGGCTTCTGGCTCGGCGGCCCCGAAGGCGGCCTCTACTCCCTCAACCTCACCAACGCCGAACCCCGCCGCATCGCCCGCGTCCCCGGCACCCACTGGCGCGGCTCCGGCGGCGGCGACTACGAATGGTCCCCCGACCGCCAGTGGATCGCCTACACCCGCCGCGGCGAAAGCCGCTCCTTCAACATCTGGATCGTCCCCGCCGCCGGCGGCGAAGCCATCAACGTCACCCGCCTCAACGCCCACCACAGCCAGCCCGCCTGGTCACCCGACGGCAAATACCTCTTCTTCCAGAGCAACCGCGACGGCGACGGCCTCTACGTCCTCCCCCTCACCCGCGAAACCGCCCGCACCTCCGAAACCGAACTCAAATTCGAAAAACCCAAAGACCCCGTCAAAGTCACCATCGACTTCACCGACACCCCCCGCCGCATCCGCAAAGTCTCCTCCCAAAACCCCAACGCCGACCTCACCGTCACCGCCGACGGCCTCATCCTCTTCCTCTCCGAAGGCGACATCTGGTCCGTCACCTACGACGGCAAAGAAACCAAACGCCTCACCACCGGCGGCGGCAAACAAGGCCTCCGCATCCTCCCCGACGCCCGCAAAGGCCTCTTCGTCCAGGGCGGCGACATCCACACCATGAAACCCGACGACAAAATGGCCCCCGCCAAAGTCACCTTCACCGCCGACTGGGAACGCGACCTCCGCGCCGAACGCCTCGCCGCCTTCACCCAATTCTGGCGCGAATACCACCGCAACTTCTACGACCCCAACTTCCACGGCCGCGACTGGGACAAAATCCGCAAACAATACCAACCCCTCCTCACCGCCGTCGAAACCCACGAAGAATTCGCCAACCTCCTCAACCAGATGGTCGGCGAACTCGAAGCCTCCCACTCCGAAGTCACCCCCGCCACCTCCACCCTCCCCGAAATCCTCACCCCCCACCTCGGCTTCACCTTCGACTACACCCACCCCGGCCCCGGCATCAAAGTCGCCCACGTCCCCCCCGGCACCCCCGGCTCCTACGAAAAAACCCAGATCAAACCCGGCGAATACCTCCTCGCCATCAACGGCACCGACGTCACCCTCAACGAACGACTCTACCAGCTCATCAACGACCGCCAGGACCGCGAATTCGAGCTCCTCGTCAACACCGAACCCAAGAAAGACGGCGCCCGCAAAATCCGCTACAAACCCCTCCTCCCCCTCGAATGGGACGACCTCAACTACCGCAACCGCGTCGAACGCACCCGCAAATACGTCGAAAACACCGGCTGCGCCTGCATCGGCTACCTCCACATCCCCGCCATGTCCACCAAAGACCAGGTCCAGTTCGAACGCGAAGCCTACGAATACATCGCCGGCAAAGCCGCCATGATCATCGACGTCCGCTTCAACCGCGGCGGCAACATCTCCGACACCCTCATCAACATGCTCGAACGCCGCCAGCACGGCTACACTCACGGCCGCGACGACCTCCCCGAACCCGCCCCCACCCGCGCCTGGGAAAAACCCGTCATCGTCCTCATGAACGAACACAGCTACTCCAACGGCGAAATGTTCCCCTACGCCATGCGCCAGCGCGGCCTCGCCAAACTCGTCGGCATGCCCACCCCCGGCTACGTCATCTGGACCAGCGCCCTCCGCCTCGGCGACGGCACCGGCGCCCGCATGCCCCAGGCCGGCGTTTACCGCCTCGACGGCACCAACCAGGAAAACATCGGCGAACGCCCCGACCACCTCATCCCCCTCACCCCCGCCGACTACCTCGCCAACCGCGACCCCCAGCTCGACAAAGCCATCGAACTCCTCACCACCGCCACCAGCACCCCCACCCCAAAACCCCGGTAAGGATCGCGCTGCCGCACGTCCCAAACAGCCTGTTAAATTAATCGTTTTCGATGACAACCCCATGCAAAGGCCCAATGAAAAAACGGATCAAGCTTGGCAAACGCGAGTATTTCAACAGGCTGCTAACCCGGCTATCGCGCTCCGGTTGCGATCGAACGCCCACGTGGGCCGGGTCGCTGAACTTGGGGTCGTT
>CAZUUP010000604.1:0-3660 GCA_964623105.1 uncultured Akkermansia sp. | reverse complement strand
GCAGGTGTTCAAGTGACACACACGCATCATGATGCACCCGAGCGACACCAGCGGCGCCGTGGCAAACCCAAATTCCTCGGCTTCCAAAAGCGCGGCCATCACCACATCCCGCCCGGTCTTCAACTGCCCGTCCGTCTCCACCACGATCCGCGACCGCAGGTTGTTGAGCACCAGCGTCTGGTGCGTTTCCGCCAGCCCGAGTTCCCACGGAATTCCCGCGTGCTTGATCGATGTCTGCGGCGACGCCCCCGTGCCGCCGTCGTAACCGCTGATCAGCACCACGTCCGCATGGGCCTTGGCCACCCCCGCCGCAATTGTCCCGACCCCGACCTCCGACACCAGCTTCACGCTGATGCGCGCATGAATGTTCGAGTTCTTCAGATCGTGAATCAGCTCCGCCAAGTCCTCGATCGAATAAATGTCATGGTGCGGCGGCGGCGAAATCAGCCCCACGCCCGGCGTCGAATGCCGGACCTTGGCAATCCACGGATAAACCTTCCCGCCCGGCAACTGCCCGCCCTCGCCCGGCTTGGCTCCCTGCGCCATCTTGATCTGCAATTCCTGGGCATGGACGAGATAATTGCTCGTCACCCCGAACCGCCCCGACGCGACCTGCTTGATTGCCGAGTTCTTCGAGTCGCCATTGGCTTCCGGAACATACCGCGCCGGATCTTCTCCGCCTTCGCCCGTGTTGCTGCGTCCGCCCAACCGGTTCATCGCGATTGCCAGCGCCTCGTGCGCCTCCTGCGAAATCGAGCCATAACTCATCGCCCCGGTCTTGAACCGTTTCACGATGGACTCGACCGACTCGACCGACTCGATCGGCACCGGCGTGCCCGCCTTGAACTCCAGCAATCCCCGCAAAGTACACCACGCCTTGTGCTGGTCATTCACCAGCGCGGAGTACTCTTTGAACGCGTTGTAATTGGCTCCGCGCACCGCCTGCTGCAACTTGTGTACCGTCTGCGGATTGAACAGGTGGTACTCGCCCTCTTTGCGCCACTGATACTGCCCGCCCACATCGAGCGTGTGACCATTGACCTGCCGCTCGGGAAACGCATGCCGGTGCCGGATCTCCACCTCGCGCGCAATCACATCCATCCCGACGCCCTCGACCCGGCTGGCCGTCCACGTAAAATACTTCTCGACCACCGCGCTCGACAGGCCGATGGCCTCAAAAATCTGCGCGCCCCGGTAGGATTGGATTGTCGAGATGCCCATCTTCGAGGCGACCTTCACGACCCCCTTCACCGCCGCCTTCGCAAAATTCTTGCACGCCGTCTTGTGGTCCACATTCGCCAGCAAGCCCTGCCGGATCATGTCGTCCAGCGTCTCAAACGCCAGATACGGGTTGATCGCCCCGCAACCGTAGCCAATCAGCACCGAGAAATGATGCACTTCGCGCGGTTCGCCGGATTCCAGCACCAACCCCACCCGGGTCCGCGTTCCCTTGCGGATCAAATGATGATGCAGTCCGCTCACCGCCAGCAGCGACGGTATCGCCGCGTTCTTCGCATCGATCCCCCGGTCGGACAGGATGATGATGTTGATCCCTTCGCCAATGGACTGATCCACCTTCTTGAAAACATCGGCCAGCACCTTCTCCAACCCCTTGGCACCCTTGCCGACGGGATAAAGAATCGGGACCGTGACCGATTTGTATCCCGGTTGGTCGAGGTGCTTGAGCTTCGCAAACTCCTCGTTGGTCAGGATCGGGGATTTCAGTTCGATGAGATGGCAGCTCTCCGGCACCGGGGAGAGCAGGTTTTTCTCCGAGCCGATCGTTGTCTCGGCGCTCGTGACAATTTCCTCCCGGATGCAATCGATGGGCGGATTGGTGACCTGCGCAAACAACTGCTTGAAATAGTTGAACAACGATTGCGGCTTGTCCGACAACACCGCCAGCGGCGTGTCCGTTCCCATCGAACCCACTGCCTCCACGCCGTCCCGCGCCATCGGCACCATGAGCAGGCGCAAATCCTCGAACGTGTAGCCAAACGCCTGCTGCCGTTGCAACACGGTGTTGTGATCCGGCTCGGGCAGCTTGCCGGAGTCCGGCAGCTTGGCCAACTCAATCATGTGCTGGTTCAGCCACTGCCGATAAGGATGCGCCTTCGCAATCGAGTTTTTGATCTCCTCGTCCGCCACGATCCGTCCCTGCTCCGTGTCCACCACGAACATCCGCCCCGGCTGCAGCCGCCCCTTTTCCAGAATGTTCTCGGGCGCAATTTCCAGCACCCCCGCCTCGCTGGCCATGATCACCAGGTCGTCCTTGGTAACATAGTACCGGCTCGGCCGCAGTCCGTTCCGGTCGAGCGTCGCACCGATGATCTTGCCGTCGGTGAACGCAATCGACGCTGGCCCGTCCCACGGCTCCATCAGGCACGAGTGAAATTCATAAAACGCCTTCTTCTCGTCGCTCATCGACTCATGATTCGTCCATGGCTCGGGAATCATCATCATCAACGCGTGCGGCAGCGAACGCCCCGCCAGCACCAGCAACTCCAGACAGTTGTCGAACATCGCCGAGTCGCTGCCATTGGGATCGATCACCGGCAGCGTCCGCTGCAAATCCTCGCCGAACAGGTCCGATTCAAACAGCGCCTGCCGGGCGTGCATCCAGTTGATGTTACCCCGCAGCGTGTTGATCTCCCCGTTGTGGGCGATGTAGCGGTACGGATGCGACCGACTCCAGCTCGGAAAAGTATTCGTGCTGAACCGCGAGTGAACCAGTGCCAGCGCCGACTCCATCGACTCGGACTTCAGATCGGGGAAATATTTTCCGACCTGCGCCGTCAGGAGCATTCCCTTGTACACCAACGTCTTGTACGAGAGGCTGCAAACATACCAGTACGCAGCGCCGTCCATCGTCGAGCAGCGGATTTCATTGTACGCCCGCTTCCGCACCACGTACAGCTTCCGCTCGAACGCCATGTCGTCCCCCGTCGAGGCGCTGCGCCCGATGAACGGCTGCCGGAAATACGGCTCCGAAGCCTTGGCCGTCTCGCCCAGCGAGCGATTCACCGTCGGCACCGTCCGCCAGCCGAGAAAATTCAGTCCCTCCGACTTCACGATCTTCTCGAACTTCTGTTCCAGCTTCCGCCGCTGCTGGCCATTCGGCGGCAAAAACACCAAACCCGTCCCATACTGACCCGCCGCCGGCAGGCTCAGCTTCTCCTTGGCGCACACCTCTTGCAGGAACTTGTGCGGCATCTGGATCAATATCCCCGCGCCGTCGCCCGTGTTTTCTTCGCACCCACAGGCACCCCGGTGATCCAGGTTCTGGAGAATCTCCAACCCCTGCTCCACAATCGCGTGCGACTTCTTCCCCTTGATGTGCGCGACGAACCCGACGCCGCAGGCGTCATGCTCAAATCGCGGATCATACAACCCCTGCTTTTCAGGCAGATCCAGCCGTTGTTCGGTTCCGTTTTTGTCCGTCGGAGTCGCGGTCATCATGTCATTACTTTAAAAAGACCGCGGACTTTTTACGCAAACCGCCGCGACATGCAATAGCTGTGTGCGGTTTTTTGCTTCATCCCGACCAGCAATCCCAGTCATACCCACCCCCACCGTCGGCCCCGCCCTCCTCGCCGCTGCCCCTCCTCCCCCCCCCGGGCCCGGCCCAACCACCCCGCCCCCCCCCCCCCCCCGCCCCCC
>CAZUUP010000603.1:0-3675 GCA_964623105.1 uncultured Akkermansia sp. | reverse complement strand
ACTTTTCACTTTGCACCCTCTCCGATTTCCGAAAAACTCCCGCCCGCAATGAAAAAATCTGCCCGCAAAAACGCCACCCCATCCTCCTCCCTCGAACGCAAATGGTCCTCCGTCGTCGTGGACGGTGCCGAACGCGCCGCCAGCCGCGCCATGCTCCACGCCGTCGGCTTCAAACGCGACGACTTCCAGAAATCCCAGGTCGCCGTCTGCTCCACCTGGAGCCAGGTCACCCCCTGCAACATCCACATCGACCAGCTCGCCGTCAGCGTCGCCCTCGGCGTCAATGAGGCCGGCGGCAAAGCCGTCGTCTTCAACACCATCACCGTCAGCGACGGCATCTCCATGGGCAGCGAAGGCATGAAATACTCCCTCGTCTCCCGCGACGTCATCGCCGACTCCATCGAAACCGTCGTCGGCTGCGAAGGCATGGACGGCCTCGTCGCCGTCGGCGGCTGCGACAAAAACATGCCCGGCTGCCTCATCGCCATGGCCCGCCTCAACCGCCCCTCCGTCTTCGTCTATGGCGGCACCATCCTCCCCGGCGATTACCACGGCAAGCCCGTTGACGTCGTCTCCTGCTTCGAAGCCGTCGGCCTCCACGCCGCCGGCAAGATGAGCGACCAGGACCTCGCCGACCTGGAAGCCGTCGCCATCCCCGGCGCCGGCTCCTGCGGCGGCATGTACACCGCCAACACCATGGCCAGCGCCATCGAAGCCCTCGGCATGAGCCTCCCCAACTCCAGCGCCCAGGCCGCCGTCTCCCAGGACAAGACCAGGGACTGCGAAGAAGCCGGCAAGGCCGTTCTCAACCTCATCCGCCGCGGCATCCGCCCCCGCGACATCATGACGAAGAAAGCCTTCGAGAACGCCATCACCCTCGTCATCGCCCTCGGCGGCTCCACCAATGCCGTCCTCCACCTCATCGGCATGGCCAGCGCCGCCGAGGTCAACCTCACCATCGACGACTTCACCCGCATCGGCAAACGCGTCCCCGTCCTCGCCGACCTCAAGCCCTCCGGCAAATACGTCATGGCCAAGCTCGTCGAAATCGGCGGCACCGTCCCCCTCATGAAGATGCTCCTCGACGCCGGCCTCATGCACGGCGACTGCCTCACCGTCACCGGCAAAACCCTCGCCGAAAACCTCGCCCACGCCCCCGCCTACCCCGCCGGTCAGGACGTCATCCGCGGCTTCGACAACCCCATCAAGAAAGACAGCCACCTCGTCATCTTCCGCGGCAACCTCGCCCCCGGCGGCGCCGTCGGCAAAATCAGCGGCAAAGAAGGCCTCCAGTTCCACGGCAAGGCCATCTGCTTCGACTCCGAGGAACGCGCCCTCGCCGCCATCCTCGACGGCCGCGTCAAGAAAGGCCACGTCATCGTCATCCGCTTCGAAGGACCCCGCGGCGGCCCCGGCATGAGAGAAATGCTCTCCCCCACCAGCGCCATCATGGGCAAAGGCCTTGGCAAAGACGTCGCCCTCATCACCGACGGACGCTTTAGCGGCGGCTCCCACGGCTTCGTCGTCGGCCACGTCACCCCCGAAGCCTACGAAGGCGGCCCCCTTGCCATCGTCAAGAACGGCGACCCCATCACCTTCGACGCCGAGCAACGCGAAATCACCCTCGGCATCCCCGCCAAAGAAATCAAAGCCCGCCTCAAAACCTGGAAACGCCCCGCCCCCCGCTACACCCGCGGCATCCTCGCCAAATACGCCGCCACCGTCCGCAGCGCCAGCGAAGGCGCCGTCACCGACCTCGGCCTCCGCGTCTAATTCTAATGCGCGCTCAAGATGAGACGAAGGCGCGCCGGGATTTTCGCCGTTGGCAAGGCGCGAGGAAGGAGCATATCCAAACGGGATCTCTGACTGACGAGCCACGCCGCCAGCGGCGAAAAGCCCAAGCGAATGAGTCTCATCTATAGCGCGCATTAGCATAAACGCCGAAGTGCAAGTTCACCCGGGCCGCGCGGGACCATCTGGACCGCACGGGCCCGGGTAGAACCCAAATAGCTCACAGCTAACCGCTCGCTACGAATACGACCCCTACGGCAACACCCTCCGCGCCACCGGCCCCGCCACCGAAGCCAGCTCCCCCCGCTTCAGCACTCAGTTCGCCGACAATGTCACCCGCCGCGTGAAGTTCTTGGACCGAGACTACGATGCGGTCACAGCGCGGTGGTTTTGCCGCGATCCAATCGAGGAGAATGGGGGATTGCATCTCTTCGCTTTTGCGCGCGAGATTCCAGTCAATAATATCGATCGGCCGGTGTAGGTGCCTGGCAACCATTTCATCCCGGCCACCAGATTCGGCTGGGGCATCTCGACCACCAGATGAAAATGATTTGGCATGAGGACATAGGCGTGGACCTGTCAGCCCGTCTTGGCGCAAGCCTCCCCCAGCGTCTCGACGAAACGACGGCGATCCGCGTCATCCTTGAAGATCAACTCACGCCGGTCACCGCGATTCATGACGTGATAGATCGCGCCAGGATACTCGACTCTCAACTTGCGGGCCATGCCAGGAGCGCGGGCCTCGCCGCCTAATATGTCAATATCATGAACTAACCCGAATGACGGTTATGGTCCTCGCGGGCACGATTTCATTATATCAACGAATCACCCGCCAATCGGCCACGGCGCGACCACCACCACGAGATTGATCATTTGCGATTGGATCCTGCGCCCCGACTCCGGTTCCACAACTCGATCCGTTGGCCTGGCCGCGTGGGTTTTTTGCTGAAAATCCACGACCGGCCTTTTTGTGTTGCTGTCGGCAAGCCCGCCCAAATGCAGCCCGCGCAAAATCCCCAATAAAAACAGGCGTCAGGTCTGATCCTTGTTTCTTACGAGGCCGCCAACCGTCGATCCTAAACACTAAAGGAAAATGCATAATTCTCACACGGGGTCACCTTTGCGTTGGTGAACCCGCCGCTGGTTATTATCTCTGCGGCCCTCGCTGAAAGAATCACACTCCCAGTAAAATTGACTGCGTGGAACAGGTCATCGCCCGACCACGAATCCGGTTCAATCACGACTCGCTTCCAACTTTTGAGCCATCCGGATGATTTACCGAGGACATCGCCACAAACGGAACAGCGAGGGCCAGATGGAGCCTTGCCGCTCCATTCAAAGCCCATACGACTAAAATCTACTCGTGTCGTGGAACAAATGACATCTACGCCCCAAAGCTCAGGAACTGGTAAGGCATTCCCTTTCTTTGTGGTTCCCATGCGAAGCACCTTGACGGGAAAACTCCGTTCAATACCTCGAAGGCCTGCATTTTGTAGGGCCTCTAAGCAAGGACGTGATACAAGAAAGTCGCAGCCCCCTGGCCCTCTCACAAAGTCACCTACCTTGCGCGGTTGTTTGAGCACCACCTCATGCGGTTCTAACCACCTGCAGCTTCCGACAAAACGGTCGCAGCCCGGGCAACGGGGAGCATCCTTCGTATAGCGTGCCGAATCGGTAGGCTCATACCATGCAAACTTGTATTGAGTGAAAAGCCCAATCTCAAGGATGTAAAAGTTTTGCACAGGAATTGACGGCCATGTCATGCGGCCTAACGACCCAAGCTCAGCGACCCGGCCCGCGGGGCGCTACGATTGCAACCGCGACGCGATGGCCGGGTTAGATGTCATGTTGGGTTGCAACACGCTCCCATCCGGGAGCACGCTC
>CAZUUP010000602.1:1854-3681 GCA_964623105.1 uncultured Akkermansia sp. | reverse complement strand
CAACTGGCGGTGGTCGGGGGTGCCGTTCTATCTGCGCACCGGCAAGCGACTGCCGATGAGCGCGAGCGAGGTGCGGATCCAGTTCCGGCCGACGCCGAATGTGTTGTTTGCGGCGCAGTGCGGGCCGAAGCTGGATACCAATGCGATCACGCTGCGGTTGCAGCCGAACGAGGGGATTTCGCTGCGGTTCAACGGCAAGGTGCCAGGAACGAGCCTGCAAGTTCGGCCGGTGCGGATGCATTTCAGCTACGACACCGAGTTTGGTGCCTACACGCCGGAAGCCTACGAGCGGTTGTTGCTGGAGGCGATGGCGGGAGATTCGACGCTGTTCATCCGTCGCGACGAGGTGGAGACGGCATGGGGCATTGTGGACTCGATCCGCGCGGGTTGGGAGGGCAAATCACTGACGAACCGGGAGTTTTACGCGGCCGGGACGTGGGGACCGGTGGCAGCGGAGGAGTTGCTGGCGCAGGCAGGACACGCGTGGCGTGATCCGCAGCCGATAAAGTAGGTGCCGGGCCAGGGAACGGACGAGCAGGGAAAAATCGCATGGGGCGGGTTGAATTGGAAACCTATGCCGACGAGGCGGCGTTGGCAGCAGCGGTGGCGTCTGCCTGGTTGGCGGAACTGAAACGCGTGCAACCAACGGGGCGGGTGCGCTGCGTGGCTCTGGCGGGTGGACGGGTGGCGAAGAAATTTTTCGAGGAAGTGACCTGCCGGGTTCGGGAAGGCAAGGGGAGCGTGGAAGGTGTAGAGTTTTTCTGGGGAGATGAGCGATGTGTCGAGCCCGGGGACGCGGAAAGCAATTATCGGGCGGCCGCGGAATTGATGTTGCAGCCGCTGGGGGTTTCCGCGGACCGGATTCACCGCATTGAAGGCGAATTGAGTCCGGAATTGGCGGCGACGCGGGCCGCCGCGGCGTTACGGGACCGCGCGGGCGAGGCACCGGTGCTGGATTGGGTGTTTCTCGGGATGGGTGAGGATGGGCATGTGGCCTCGCTGTTTCCGGCAGAGACCGCGGCAGTGAGAAGCGATTGCGCGATCTATCGAAGCGTTTGGGCGGTGAAGCCGCCGCCCCGAAGAATCACGCTGGGCTACGGGCCAATCGTCGCGGCGCGCGAGGTGTGGGTGCTGGCCTCGGGGAAGGGCAAGGAAACGGCGCTTCGGGCATCGCTGGCGGTGGACGGCACCACGCCGCTGGCAAGAGTCATCGGGTTGCGGGAGCGGACGCGAGTCTTTACGGACATCCGGTGGGAGTGAACCGGACCAAGGGGCGGCGGATATTCAGGCGGGGAATTCCTGCAGGTTCCCGGGGCGCTGGCCCATGGTGGCGGAAACAAATCCGAGCGTAAGGGCGCAGGGTTCGCCGTTGACCATGCTGTAGATCAGCACTTTCTCGAGGGTGAGATTGTCGCGTGGTTCGGAGCAGATGCGGACCATTTCATCGAGGGTTTTGAAAGGGATGGACTCTTCCGCAAAGTCGGGGATGTCTGTGCGGATGAAAACCGCCTGACCGATGGCGTATGCCGACGCGTCCATGTGAATTGATTAGCGGGAATCTAACCCGCGGGTGCTGCGAAAGCAAGCGGGCACTGCGGCGCCCGGCGCCTCACGAGATTGTTGGATGAGCGACGGGCACGGCACCGTGTCCGAATTGCAAAAACGGCGGGAACGGAGTCGAGTTGCGACGTTTTGGAGTGTGGTGATGGGGCACTGCTTTGGCACAGGGGACACGTAGCCATCGAACTTCTGTGCAGGCCGGGTCGCGCGGGCGGTCCGCCGCTGGCGCGAGCTATGGATGCCCCCGTTGTCATTCTGCCACTCCCG
>CAZUUP010000602.1:0-1754 GCA_964623105.1 uncultured Akkermansia sp. | reverse complement strand
TCGAAGATTTCGTCCGGCGACAGTTGTTCGGCGAGTTCGTTGCGGTAGTTGCCGGCGCGGGTATTGCCTTGTTTGAAGGCGATGGTGAACCACTTGTAGGCTTCGACAAGATCCTTGGTCACACCCTGTCCGTAGGCGAACATCACGCCGAGGTTGACCATGCCTTCGTGGGTGCCGGCGGCGGCGGATTTCTGGGCCCATTTGGCGGCTTCGGCATAGTCCTGCTTGACGCCGTTGCCTTTGTAATAGGCCTCCCAGAGGTAGTTCATGGCGGGCGGGAAGCCTTGATCGGCGGCCTTTTGGAAATAGATCGCGGCCGCGGCGTAGTCTTGGACGACCCCCTGGCCCGTGTAGAGCATGACCCCAAGGTCGGATTGCGCCTCGGCGATTCCCTGATCGGCGGCGCGGCGAATCCAGCGGGCGGCCTCCTCGTAGTCCTGCGGAACGCCCCGGCCGTGCAGGTACATTTTACCAAGATTGTATTGGGGGGTGCTGTAGCCTTGCTCGGCGGCCTTGCGATGCCATTTGGCGGCCTCGACGAAGTCTTTTTTAACGCCCGTGCCATTCTCGTGCATGACGGCGAGGTTGTTCTGAGCCAGGGCATCACCCTTCTCGGCGGCGCGACGGTAAAGCCGGGCCGCCTCGGCGAGATCTTGGGGGACGGTCTGGCCGCGGGCGTACATGACGCCGAGGTTGGAGAGGGCTTGGGGATAATCCTGCTCGGCGGCTTTGCGAAACCACTTGGCGGCCTCGTCGAGGTCTTGCTTCACTTCGCCGACGCCCTGGTAATGCATGACGCCGAGGTTGTATTGGGCGACGGCCACCCCGGCGGCGGCTTTGGTCCGCAATTCGGCGACGGATATTTTGGGCGGTTCAGCGGGGCGTTTGGGTGGTTCAGGCGATGGCTGCGTGCCGATGCGGACGGGGGCGGCGGCGGGAACGGTGGGCGACGGGGCAGGCGGTTGGGCGGCAACGGCGTTGGTAGCCGGTGCGGGCGGTGCAGGTTTCGGGATGGGGGGGGCCGGATTGGTAACGACGGCTGTCGGCACGCTGGCAACAGAATTGGTTGGGGCGGGGGTAGTGGGAGGGGGTTTTGGTTGGGCAACTGGAGCGGGTGGAAGTTTGGGGGGCGTGGGCGGAATTGCGGGAAGGGTGGCGACCTGGTTGGTCGCGGGCGGGTTCGGACTGGCGGGGGCGTTGGTCTTGGCGACGCGCGGGGCGGGTGGCGTGGGAAGCGGGAGGGGTGGGGGCTTGGGGATGGCCGTGTTCGTCTGGCCGGTCGGAGTTTGAGTGGGAGCGTCTTCCTTTTTCGTGGGTTTGCAGCCGGTGAAAGCGAGAGCGAGCGCAAGCAATGTCGCGCCCGCGCAGGGGCCATTCGAACGATTGCCACGAGATTTCATCATGAGCGGGAGATTAGCGGGCCGAGGTTTTGAATGGCAATCAAAACGCCGCGCAAGCGCGGAGACGACGTGGGAGCGGCAGAGGGCGGGGTCGGGGATTCGCCGCCGGGCGCGGACAACTTGCGAACGGTCTCGAGGTTCGCAGGCCGAAGAGCAAATCCCGCTTGCTGGGTGGCTGATCCGCCGCCTATATAGCGCGGTGGATTTTGTGGCTTACGTGCCGTGCGTGGTCGGCGGGTATTTTCTGGGGTCGATACCCACGGGATACCTTGTGGCGCGGGTGCGTGGGGTGGACATCCGGACGGTGGGGAGCGGCAACATCGGCGCGACCAACGTCTTTCGAATTCTGGGCCG
>CAZUUP010000601.1:0-3686 GCA_964623105.1 uncultured Akkermansia sp. | reverse complement strand
GCTTCGAGATAACCGCGCGGGACGGCGTCGGCGGGCTTGAGATGATCGCCGCGCACCATGAGCGGTGCGTCGTAGGCGGTGCCTTCGATGACACCGGGGACGCGGCGGGGATTGGGGATTTCGGATTCGAGCCGGCGGAACTCGGCGACGAGCGGCGCGACGGCGGGCAGGGATTTCAGCGAGGTCGGCAGGAGGCTGCGGCGCACGAAGAAATCGAGGAAGGCGCGCTGCGGCTCGGTGAGGCGTCCGGCGCGCCAGGCGGCCACGGATTCGCGCAGGATGCGCTCGTAGCGGGTGGCGAGGTCGGCGGGGGATTGGGGCGGCGCACCGGCGAGGAGGAGTTCGGGCGCGAGCGGTTCGTCGCGCGGCGCTTCCTTGTCGTGGAAGACGACCTGCGTGGCCGCGAACCAAGAGCGTCCCGCGGCATCGGGGCCGCGGCCGAGGCGGCGCGTGAGATCGTCGGCGGTGCCGAACTCGAGGTAGGCCCACGTGCCTTTGCGATAGGCGGTGTCCATGCGCACCCAGCCCGGCTCGTCGTTTTTCAACTCGGCTTTCGGAAAGATCGAGTTCATCGGTAGCGGATAGTTGTCCACGATCACGCGCACGGCCGCGCCTTTGTTGCCCGCGGCGCGGACGCTGATGCTGTCGGTGGTGATTTTGAAACGGGGCGAAGTGAAGAGGCCGTTGTATTTTTGCGAGAGCAGATGGGTGGCGACGCCGGCGGGCAGGAGGCCGGTGAGGAGGCGGTCGCCTTCGGGTTCGAGGGAGAATTCGCCGGGGGCGTCGGGCGGGGCGGACGCGGTCGGACGTGCGTGATGCGCGCCGCGTGCGAGGCCGAGGCCGTCGCGGAACCATTTCGCCGAATCGCTACTGGCGAGATTCCAGCCGCCTGTGAATTGCGAGTTGTGGGCGCGCGCGGCGGTGAGGACCTCGCGATGTTGCGAGGTGATTTCGGTCCACGCTTTGGCGAAGGCCGCGCCGTCGAGCTGGCTGAGGCGCGTCCAGGCGTGGAGCGGATTGGCGGGATTGGTGCGGGCGTCGGTGAGCGCGGTCGCGAGCGGACTCGCGGCGCCGGGTTTGGAATCGGGCGAGCGCGCGGCGAGTTCGGCGCTGGTCTTGTTGAGTTGCGTGGCGAGCGCGGCGCGCTGGGTGCGCTGCTCGGGAGTGAGCGCGGCGGCGAGTTCCTTCGCGGTCAGGCCGATGGGGCCGGCTTGGAAGGACGCGGCGATTTCACCGGCGGTGAGCGCGCGGTCGTAGAGGCGGGCTTCGTCGATTTCGCCGCTGAGGAAGGCTTTGCCGCCGCCGGTGTGACGGCGACCAATGAGCACGCGCGCGGTTTGCGGGAAGGTCACGAGGCCGTCGTCGGGCTTGTAGGCGGGGCCGTAGGACTGGCCGTTGCGGAAGAGCGTGATGCGGCCGTCGGCGCGGTAGGCGATGGCGATGTGGATGAGTTCGCCGGGTTTGGCGGTCTCCGTGGGGCCGGCGATGGCGCGGCTGCGGCGATGATTGTTGCTGCCGGCGAGCCATTTCCCCGCGCCGAGTTCGGCGAAGACGATGGAGTCGAAGATGACGCCGGTGTCGGTCTCGACGGTGAGCACGCCGCCGCCGGTTTGCGTGAGGTTGTCGAGGGCGACCCAGGCTTCGAGGGTCTTTTCGCGCAGTTCACGGCCAAGGGGTGCGGAGCGGAAGTGGGCTTCCCGGCCATCGAGAAGGAGGCGGCCGTTGCGGAGTGTGGCGTTGCCGAGGAGTTCGCCGTGGATTGCGCCGATCTGGTCGCGCGTGTCGGTGTCGAAGGACCAGCGGGCGAAGGGCTGCGGCAGGAGCGCGGGCGGCTCGCCGACGAGTTTGTTGGTCGAGGCGGTTGGAACTTGCGGGCGGGCCGCCCGCGCTCCTAGGGCGCGAGTGCGCGCGGCGGCGTCGATTTCCGCGATTTGTTTTTCCAAGTCGGTGACGCGTTGGTGGAGCTTGGCGAGGTCGGGATCGGCGGCGGAGCCTTTGGCGAGGCGCGCGGTGAGTTCGGGCGCGGCGGCGGTCCAGGCGGTGGCGAGTTCGTCGCGGATGCGGGTTTTCAACGCGGCGAGTTCGGAGCGGTGGCGGGCAAGAAATTCGTGCGTGTCGATGGTGATTTGCGCGGGGCGGCTGCTGGCGAGCACGCCGTAGAGCGCGTAGTAATCACGCTGGCTGATGGCATCGAACTTGTGATCGTGACAGCGGGCGCAGGCGAGCGTGAGGCCCTGGAAGGCTTTGCCGAGGACGTCGATCTGGTTTTCCACGGCCTTCACCTGGTCGTCGAGCGTATCGACGGGTTGGAAGCCGTGTTCGACGAGGCGCAGGTGGGCGAGGCCGAGGATGGATTCGTTGATGTTTTCGGCCTCGTTGCGGCGCGGGTGGGCGAGGAGGTCGCCGGCGAGATGTTCGCGGATGAGTTGGTCGGCGGGCACGTCGGCGTTGAAGGCGCGGATGAGATAATCGCGGTAGCGCCAGATGTCGCGAATCTCGGGATCGCCCTCGCTGCCGTGCGTCTCGGCGTAGCGCACGAGATCCATCCAGTGGCGCGCCCAGTGTTCGCCAAAGGCGGGGGAGGCGAGGAGCGAGTCAACGAGTTGGGAGAGTGCGGGCGACGGAGGGACGGAGGGACGGAGGGACGGGGAGAAATTGCGGACGAAGGTTTCGACATCTCCGGGTTTGGGCGGGAGGCCGGTGAGGGCGAAGGAGAGGCGGCGGATGAGGGTGCGCGGGTCGGCGTCGGGAGCGGGGGTGAGGCCGTGCTTTTCCATTTCGGTGAGGAGGAAGCGGTCGATGGCGTTGGTGCTCCAGGTCGCGTTTTTCGGCGTGGGGACGGCGGGTTGGGTGACGGGTTGGAAGCTCCACCATTGGCGGCGCAGGGCGAGGATATCAGACCACGCGGCGGCAGTGGCGGGCGCGGCGGTGGGCGGGAGTTCGCGGGGATCGGACGCGCCGGCTTTTATCCACGCGGCGAAATCGGCGAGGATGCGGTCGTCTAGCTTCGCGCCTTTCTTCGGCATCTTGAGTTCGGGATCGGCGTGGGTAAGGGCGCGGAGGAGGAGGCTCTGGTCGGGTTGGCCGGGAACGATGGCGGGGCCAGTGTCGCCGCCTTTGCGCAAAGCGTCGCGGTGATCGAGGCGCAGACCTCCCTTCTGCTTCGTGCCCGCGTGGCATTCGTAGCACTCGGCGACGAGCACGGGGCGGATGCGGGCTTCGAAAAATTCGAGGGAAGCGGGGTCCTGCGAGGCGGCGAAGGCGGATGCGATGGTACGGATGAACAGGGCCACTCCCAAGCCGGTCGTGCCGACGCGGCGGAGGCGTGGGCGTGCGAGGCGGAAAAGGGAGGCGCAATTGAAGTTCATGAGCTGAAACGGGTGCTGGGAAGGAAAGTTGGGGGTTGGTGCGGGGGAGTCAAGCGTGGCGGGTGGAGCATGAAAGAGGGGTTGCGGGACTCAGGGATGGCTGCGCTGGCGCGGTAGTTGGAGGCGGGTGGGTGAGGGTGGGCAGGGATGCTGGCTGGATGCGGTTGCTGGGCCGCAAATCGTCCGGTGGTTGGGTGCCGTCAAGTGCGACGTGTCGCGCCGGCATTGCTTTCCCCCGGCGCGATCCCTACGCTCAGGGCGGTTAGAGCGTTTGCATGAATTATGTAGCGTTGCTGGCGACTGTCGCCCCTCACCCCG
>CAZUUP010000600.1:2282-3702 GCA_964623105.1 uncultured Akkermansia sp. | reverse complement strand
TTCAGGCGCTGCACATGGAGCGCGGGCGGCCGAACTTTGAACAGGAGTCGCTGGGCCGGCCGAAGCCGGACTGGCCCTTCTACAGTTGAACGGGTTCAACAATCAAAGTGTCATTCGTTCACTCGCGAGCGGGCCTGTGCCGCAAGGTTCCAAAGCGCGGACGCGTCTCTTGTTTCCGATGCCTCCTGATCGTGCATCGACAGAACGAAGCCGGCCCGGCAATCTCCTGCCATGCTTTCCCGGTCTTCTTTCGCGCTCGCGCATGATCTAAGAGCCGAATCACACTCGATCAACTCCGGTGTGTCGGTGCCCGGCTCGCCCCGGGGTGGTGCGCTCTGGATGGTTCCCGGCACCACCGCTGCCGCCGGACGCCAATTCAGTCGCTGCCCTGCGTGGCAGTTTCTTCTCCCCATGAACCGGAGCGCCTCCTCTCCCTATCCCTCTCCCCCATTCCGAATGGAGGAGAGGGTGGCCGAAGGCCGGGAGAGGAGGCGCATCGAGATTCGTGGGTTCAATGCGCGAACGTTAGTTTGGGGAATTCTCTCCCTGTCCCTCCTTCTCTCCCTCTCCCCCGCCTCCTCCTCCGCCCGCGCCGCCGGCCTCGAGCGCCTCAAATACAATCACCCCGGCCTGATCGTGGACCTCGGCGTCGGCCTGTGGGCGTGGCCCTTGCCGATGGATTTCGATGTCGACAGCGACCTCGACCTCGTCGTGAACTGCCCCGACAAGCCCTACAACGGCGTCTATTTCTTCGAGAAAATCAGCGGCGACACGGCGCAGAAAAAACTCCCCATTTTCAAACCCGCCCGCCGCATCAGCAAAGGTTTGCAGAACGTCCAGGTCAGCTTCGTGAACGGCGTGCCACTCGTGCTCTCGCCCGGCACCGAGCACCCTGACTTTCTCAAAAGCGGTTTGGAAAAAGGCCGCAAGCTGCCGCTCCCCGCCAACATCCATCCCAACAAAGTCCGCGCGAACATGTGGCGCTCCGTGGACTTCGATGGCGACGGCAAGCCCGATCTCGTCATCGGCGTCGGCGACTGGACCGACTACGGCTGGGACAACGCCTACACGCCCGGCGGTCAGTGGACCAACGGCCCGTTGCGCGGCTTTGTCTATCTCGCGCGCAACATCGGCACCGCCGCCACGCCCGCTTACGACCAGCCCGTGAAAATAATGGCCGACGGCAAACCCATCGAAACCTTCGGCTGGCCGTCACCGAACTTCGCGGACTTCGATGGCGACGGTGATCTCGACCTGATTTGCGGCGAGTTTCTCGATGGCTTCACCTATTTTGAAAACGTCGGCACCCGCACCGCGCCGCGTTACGCACCCGGCCGCCGCCTCCAAACGCCCGACGGCAAGCCCCTCGTGATGGACCTCCAGATGATCACGCCCACCGCCATCGACTGGAACAAGGACG
>CAZUUP010000600.1:0-2182 GCA_964623105.1 uncultured Akkermansia sp. | reverse complement strand
CTCGTGATGGACCTCCAGATGATCACGCCCACCGCCATCGACTGGAACAAGGACGGCCACCTCGATCTCATCGTCGGCGACGAGGACGGCCGCGTGGCGTTCATCGAGAACACCGGCAAGTTCACCGCCGACCACACGCCGATTTTTCTCCCGCCCGTTTATTTCCAGCAGGAAGCCGACGACGTGAAATTCGGCGCGCTCGCCACGCCCTTCGGCTTCGATTGGGACGACGACGGCGACATCGACATCCTCTGCGGCAACACCGCGGGCTACCTCGCGTTCATCGAAAACCTCAGCGGCCCCGGCGTCGAGAAACCCAAGTGGGCCGCGCCGAAACTGCTGGAGGCCTACGGCAAAATCATCCGCATCATGGCCGGTCCCAACGGCAGCATCCAGGGACCGTGCGAGGCCAAATGGGGCTACACCACGCTCTCCGTCGCGGACTGGGACGACGACGGACTGCCCGACCTCATCGTGAACTCGATCTGGGGAAAAGTGATCTGGTTCAAAAACATCGGCACGCGCAAAGCCTCAAAACTAGCCGCCGCGCAACCCATCGAAGTCGAGTGGAACGGCCCGCAACCCGCGCTCGCCTACGGCTGGCTGCGTCCCGAGGGCAAGGCGCTCCTCACGCAATGGCGCACCACGCCCGTCGCCGTGGACTGGAACTGCGACGGTCTTACCGACCTCGTCATGCTCGACCACGAAGGCTACCTCGCCTTCTTCGAGCGCGCCCGCCGTCGGAGCGCGGGCGGCTCGCCCGCGAGTTCCGACTCGGTCCTCCTGCCTCCCCGCAGCCCCGGGAGCGCGGGCGGCCCGCCCGCCAGTTCCGACCTCATCCTCCTCCCGCCCCGCCGCGTCTTCTGCGACGAAACCGGCAAGCCCCTCCGCCTCAACTCCGGCCTCGCCGGCAAAAGCGGCCGCCGCAAACTCTGCGTCGTGGACTGGGACGGCGACGGCAAACTCGACCTCCTCCTCAACTCCGCCAACGCCAATTTTCTCCGGCAGGTCGATGCCCGCGACGGCAAATGGTTTTTCAGAGACCTGGGTCCGCTCGAAAAACAAAACATCGAAGGCCACGACGTCAGCCCCGCCATCGTGGACTTCAACGGCGACGGCATCCCCGATTTTCTCGGCGGCGCGGAGGATGGGCGGTTTTACTATTTGAAAAACCCGCGCTCGCGCTGAAGCATCGTTTGCCGCCTTGGGACACGATGTTAGCCTAAACCGCATGAAACCGCCGATCTACCTGACCGATCCGAAGGAAGTTCGGAAAGCACGCTCGACGCAACCGCGCGCAACCTTGCCGCAACTCCTTCGCCAGGAGGCGGAACTTCGCTCGGCAGCCGAGAAGTTTTTCGCGTCGTCACAGCGCGATCCAGCTCAGTGTCGGATGCCCTGTTCAAATACGCCCTCAACCAAAGTGGATGGGTGATTTCTTGGGGGGGGAGTTACGGAAGTTGGCGGACTCTGAAAAAAGGCTCCAAATGCGCGGAACAATTCCTCCCCAGAAAGCCAGCGGCTTCACCCGCACGGAGCTGCTGGTTGTTGTCGCGGTGTTCTTTCTTCTCGCACTGGTGCTCGTGGGGTGGCGAATACAAGAACAGCCAAAGACGCGTGCCCGCGTTTGTGTGGAGAATCTGAAACAAATCGGAATGGCGTTTCGCATGTGGTCCTCGGACAGCGGCGATGATTATCCGATGGGCGTTTCGACAAATCGTGGTGGCAGCATGGAATACGTTCTGACCGGGGGGACATTTCGACATTTTCTGACGATGACAAATGAACTGCAGAATTCGCGAATCTTGGCATGTCCCGAGGACAACCGCCTGCCAGCAGCGAGTTTTGCGGCCGGCTTGGCCAACACCAATATCAGTTACTTCGTCGGCATGGATGCGGATCAGGCCCGACCGGATATGCTCCTTTCCGGAGACCGCACGATCACCAACAGCGCTCCCCAGTCCACCCGACTCCTCAAGATCACGACCAATGACCCTGCTGGATGGAGTCGCAGCGTTCACCTCGTGGGCGGTAACATCGCTTTATCGGATGGCAGCGGTCTGGGTGGGATCGATGTCACAGGATTGCGTCGCCAGATCGCGGATGGGGAAAGAGCTTTTCGCGGACCGATGCGCCTATCAATGCCAGTCCCATAAGCCGATGACAGACACGGTCCTGAGCA
>CAZUUP010000599.1:0-3703 GCA_964623105.1 uncultured Akkermansia sp. | reverse complement strand
AGCCCGTTGCCTGTAGGCCCGGTGCCCTCACCGGGCGAGTTTTCAAACACGCTCTAAGATCTAAATCGCAAATCCGTGCGGTCGTCCGCGCCCCCGCGACCATCCGCATCCCGCGGCGCGGCACCGCCCATTCCCCCATTCCGGCGCAACGTGCTCCTAGCTCCTCCGCCAACCTCGCGATTTACGCTACCCAACACCCCACCCCGCAAAATTCGCTACCAATCGCTGGCCAAAACGTTACAAACACTCATCCACATGAATCCCTCAAAAGCCCAACCTTCCCCTTCCCCTCGCGTCACTGCGGATGCCCCCTTCAACATCCGTAGCAGCCGCCGCAATTTCTTCGGCGCGGTCGGTTGGGCCGCCGTCGGCATGGGCATCGCGCACGATGTGCTCGGTGCGGACAACCCCGGCGAGGCGGTCGCCGACAAGGCTTCCGCCATTCGCATCAAATCGCTCAAAGCCGTGCCGGTGAAGGGCAACCTCTACCTGAAGATTGACACCAACCAAGGCATCTTCGGCTGGGGCGAAACGGCGGGAATCGAACCCAACGTCGGCGCCGAACTCGCCCGCTCCCTCTTCGAACTCCTCAAGGACGAAAACCCCACCCGCATCGAATACCTCTGGCAAAAACTCTACCGCTCCCATCGCGACATCCGCGGCGGCCCGTTCATGGTGCATGTCATTTCCGCCATCGACGCCGCGCTGTGGGACATCGCCGGCAAGCTCCACGGCGTGCCCGTTTACCGCCTCCTCGGCGGTCCCGTCCGAAACAAAATCCGCTACTACTCCCACGCCAAGGCGCACAAGGCCCCGCCCGGCGGCGTCTTCGAGCACTCGGGCAATCCCCCCGACATCGACACCATGGTGCGCATGGTGAAACAGGCCCGCCAGATGGTCGGCCCCGACGGCACCGTCATGTTCGATGCCCACTGCGCCGTCCCCCCCGCCACCCTCATCCAGTTCGCCGCCGCCATCAAACCCTACGACGTCCTGTTCATCGAAGAAGTCGCCGTCCCCGGCAACATCGAGGTCTTCAAACGCCTCAAAGCCGCCATCAACATCCCCCTGGCGGCCGGCGAACGCGACCGGACAATCTGGGAGTTCATCCCCTACTTGCAAGAACGCTGCCTCGACATCCTTCAACCCGACGTCAGCCACAGCGGCGGTATTTCCCAAATGATCAAAATCGCCACCCTCGGCGAAGCCTTCCAGACACCTCTAGCCCCCCACTGCACCAACACCCTCCTCGGCATCGCCGGCAGTCTCCACGCCATCGCCGCCGTGCCCCTCTTCCTCATCCACGAATGCTACTTTTTCAACCACAAGGAAAAGGACGCCATCCGCTGCGCCTTCGATGTCCACAAGGACGGCTACATCGGCCTGCCGCCGGGGCCGGGCCTCGGCGTCGAGATCGACGAAAACGCCCTCGACGAACTCTCCAAGCTGACCGCCGGCCAATACAAATGGCCCGGCGCGCGCCTCAAGGACGGCAGCATCGCGGATTACTGAGGTGCGGCACGCGTAGCCTGACTTCATGTTCCTAAAAACTTCTTGTGCTGAATCCCAACCGGATTCCGGATCAGAGCCCAGGGTCGCGAGGAACGAGCTACCTTGGGTGGATGGCCCGAACCCCCACAACTCCACCGGGGTTGCGGCTTGGCGTGGAGGTCGCGATGCAACCCCGTTGGGATCGAAAACCATACCGGCAAATACCCTGGGTAGCTCGTTCCTCGCAACTTTGGGCTGGAGGACACAATCCTTTTGAGATTGCAGAGAAATGCAGAAGTCTCGCTCTGCGAATCCAGTTTTCCCCTAACACTTTCTGCAGAGCGACGAGTATTCCTTAATCATATGTCACGCGCATGACCCTTCGGCCGAAGATTGTCTTGTCCGTCACCGGGGGCATTGTTGCGCTCGGCCTCGTCACCTATCGGAGCACGCTTGACCATCAGTCCTGTGCAGGTTGCCGGAGCCTGCGCTACGTTCCGGCCCGTTCAATTTTCGGTATCAGATTTTCACAGTCTGAAAGGTTGGAGCTTTCGCCCAATATTCCAACCGGGCATGTTCATCATTGGTGGCATTACTCGTTGCACACCAGCACGGTGATCTGGAAGACGTTTGCATGTAAACCGCGTCGTTTTGAGGATGGAAAGGAGTAGTCATGATTTCCGCGTTCAAAAAGATTCTGGAGCCAACGCCGGGTAGATGTCTCAGTTCCGCTTCCGTGGTTCACGTCGCTTTAGCCAGCGTGGCTCTCCTTGGCGGATAAGGAACAATACCGCGGCGGCAATTATGAATTCATCATCACAACTATCAAAATCCTCCGCCTTCCCCATGCGTCGGCGCGAGGCGCTGGCGGCGGCGGGTTTGGCGGCTGGCGTGGCGCTGTTGAACGAGGCGGTCCCGGCGGAGAAAAACGCGGCGGCCAACGTCGCCGACAAAGCCTCCGCCATCCGCATCACCAAGCTCACAGCGCGGTGGGTGAACCCGAATGTCTTCATCAAGATCGACACCAACCACGGCGTGTCCGGCTGGGGCGACCTCAAGGGCGTCGATCCCAAGGTCGCCACCGTGCTGGTCAATTCCCTGTTCGAATTGCTCGATGGCGAAAACCCCACCCGCATCGAACACCTCTGGCAAAAACTCTTCCGCTCCCACCGCAACATCCGCGGCGGCGCCTTCCTCGTTCACACCCTCGCAGCCATCGACATGGCCCTCTGGGACATCACCGGCAAGCTCTACGGTGTCCCCGTTTATCGCCTGCTCGGCGGCCCGTTGCGCGACAAGATCCGCGTTTACCACACCCCAAAAGCCATCAAGATTCCGCCGCCGAAAGTGTTCGAGCATTCGAGCGGGCCGGCAGATGTGGCGCTGGTCGTCAACGCCATCAAGGCCGCGCGCGAAAAGGTCGGACCGGACGGCGCGGTGATGTTCGACGCCCACTGTGCGCTGCCGCCCGCGACGTTGATCCAGGTCGCGGCGGCCATTCAGCCCTACGACGTGCTCTTCATCGAGGAACCCGCCGTCCCCGGCAACATCGAGGTCTTCAAACGCCTCAAGCAGCACATCAAAATCCCCCTCGCCTCGGGCGAACGCGACCGGACGATCTTCGGGATGATCGCCTATTTGCAGGAGCGTTGTCTGGACATCCTCCAACCCGATTGCTGCCACACCGGCGGCATCAGCCAGATGCGCAAAATCGGCACGCTGGCCGAGACCTATCACGTGCCGCTCGCGCCGCATTGCACGGCCAGCAATCTCGGCATCGCGGCGAGCCTGCATGCGATTGCGGCGGTGCCGCTATTTCTCATCCACGAGTTCTACCCCGACAACATGGGCTTCAATCCGAAGAACATCGCGCGCGTGGACTGGCGGGTGGACAAGGACGGCTACGTCGGACTGCCGCCCGGCCCCGGCCTCGGCGTCGAGATCGACGAGCAGCGACTCGTTGAAGAATCCGCCAAGCCGCAGAACTACAAATGGCCGGGGCGGACGTTGCCCGACGGTTCGATATCCGACTACTGACCGAACCGTCCGCCACCCGCGCCAATCGCTCCGCCACCGGTCTTTTTCGTTTAAGCGAAAATCCGATTCACCCGAAGGAATTGTCAACGACGTCGCCCCGCTTGCGCCGCCTTGTTGCCCGGGTGGCCAACGTCGTTTTCCTGAATCGCACCGGATCGAGTCCAATGATTGATAC